>CAVGEN010000082.1:0-14417 GCA_963628185.1 Waltera intestinalis
AATACTAAAAATCAGCTAATTGTAAAAAATCGCATTTTATGCTGTCGAAGTCAGGAAAAGGGATGCAGATACAGCCATGCAGCAGATAGAGGACAAGAAGTACGCCTCTTCCTTTGCTGATGACAAGCGCAAGAAGGTCTTGGTCGGCATCAACTTTTCCGAGGATAGTCGCACGATTGATGATTGGGAGATAAAATAAAGAATTAGGTATAGGCATTTAGTTTCATAAAAATCGTGTCATTGTCAGCCGCAACCATCTTGGTTGTAACGAGCAATGACACGATAAGGTATCCAATAAGTTTAACCATAAAAGTATGCTTATTATTTTACAAGTTCTCTGCCTCTTGTAACCAAATAGTCGATGTAGCATCGGAAGGCATACGCCAATCGCCACGAGGGCTGAGGCTCACGCTTCCCACCTTCGGACCGTCAGGCAAACAGCTTCGCTTGAACTGTTGGTTGAAGAAACGGCGCACGAAAGTCTTGAGCCATTTTTTGATGGTATCCTCGTCATAACTATCAGGGTCGTTGTCACTTATCTTCACTCGTTCGCCTTGTAATTCAAGGAACGCCTTCTTCGCCAAAAGGAATATCTTGGAAGGACGGAAGCCAAAGCGCAAGAAATAATAGAGGAAGAAGTCATGCAACTCGTATGGACCCACCAAGTCTTCCGTCTTCTGCTTGATGTTGCCGTTCTCGTCGGCGGGAATCAACTCTGGGCTGATCGGGGTGTCGATGATGTCCTGCAAGGTAAGGCGGCTCTGCTCATCCACTCCACTCTCCGCCACATAGTTCACCAAGTGACGAATCAACGTCTTGGGAATGCTGGCATTCACACCATACATGCTCATATGGTCGCCATTATAGGTAGCCCAGCCGAGAGCCAACTCCGAGAGGTCGCCAGTGCCAATCACCATGCCCCCCAACTTATTCGCCAAGTCCATCAATATCTGTGTTCTCTCACGAGCCTGCGAGTTCTCGTAAGTCACGTCATGCACACTCATGTCATGCTCGATGTCCTCGAAATGCTGGGTCACCGCCTTGGCAATGCTTATCTCCTTGATGGAGATGCCTAGGCTCTGCATCAAGGTCATGGCATTGTTATAGGTACGGTCGGTAGTGCCAAAGCCAGGCATGGTGACCCCCACGATGCCCTTGCGGTTCATGCCGAGTTTATCGAACGTCTTCACGCAAACCAACAGAGCCAGAGTGGAATCCAAGCCACCGCTGATGCCTACCACGACAGTCATGGCATGAGTATGGACGATACGTTTTGCCAAACCCATCACCTGTATATTGAAAATTTCCTCACAAGAAGCCTTCATGTCGCTGCTTGTAGGAATGAAAGGATGCGGATTCACCTCACGGTCGAGCACAAAATCACGCACATTCTCGGCAGGAGCTGTGTCTATCGTGCGGATGGCAAACTGCTTGTCGAGTACAGAATATTTCACATTTCTCTGGGCGTTGACGTAGGTCGAGTTCGTGCGACGCTCAGAACGTAGTTTCTCCACGTCTATCTGGGCGATGACCATTTGCGATTCAATGCTAAACCGCTCGCTCTCCGCCAACAGCTTTCCATTCTCGTAGATGAGTGCATTTCCACCATACACCACATCCTGCGTACTCTCACCAAATCCGCAGGAACTATACACATAGCCCGTAATCGTACGAGCACTCTGCTGGGAAAGAAGACTCTTGAGATAAGTATTCTTACCTATCAATTCATCGGTAGCAGAGAGATTGAAGACGATGTCTGCGCCAGCCAACGCCAACTTATTACTAGGTGGAGCCGGTGCCCAAACATCCTCGCAAATTTCTACACCAAACTGGAAACCATCAAAAGTACGGAACAACTGCACGTCGGGCGACAATCTCACCTTGTGTCCAGCGAACCTTACCTCCTGATCGCGCAAGTCCTGTGCCGAGGCAAACCAACGCTTCTCATAGAACTCGCTATAGTTTGGCAGATAGGTCTTTGGCACAATGCCCAAAATCTGTCCATGCTGAATGACAACGGCACAGTTGAGCAACAAATCGCCAGCCACCACTGGGGCACCTACGATGGCGACAATATCGAGTTTGCGGGTGAAGTCGAGCAGCAGCATCACGCTCTGCTCCGTAGCCTCCAAGAGAATTTGCTGGTGAAAAAGATCCTGACAGGTATAACCCGTCAGCGACAATTCCGGGAAGACAATCACCTCCACGCCCTTGCCCTCTGCCAAGATAATCTGCTCCTCTATCTTCTGGGTATTGAAGACCACATCCCCCACTCTCACCGCAGGAATGGCACTTGCCACCCTGATAAATCCGTATTTCATGTTCATGGTTTCCTGCTTTTATCTGATTGTTACCTGTGTCGCCCCATATCCATATTCCTGGAAAGAAGCATCTTGATAAGAACAAGACTTGTACCGATAGTTCAAGTCATGCACGATGGCCTGCCGGAGCACGCCCTCGCCCTTGCCGTGGATAAAGATGATTTTCTGACCTTTCTTGTTCTTGTATTCCGCCATGGTCTTTTTGAAGACATCCATCTGATAGTGCAAGATGTCGGCGGAGTTCATGCCTGCGGTTGTCTCCAGCACCTCATCGGCGTGAAGGTCGACGACCACGGTTCCGTCATCCTTCTTGCGTGTCTTCTTGCTTTCGTCTGAGATGACTTTCTCGTCCTTATACATCTGCTCCTTCAATCGCTTTGAGTCGATGACAAATGGACGAGCCACCTCGTCGTTCTCTACGATGGTGAAGAGCAAGGCTGGTGTCTCGAAGAAATCGTTCGCCTCGAACAGATGCAACTTGTAGAACTTCACCGGGTCCAAGCGGAACTGCACATCGGTGGCAGGCTTCAGCAAAAAAGGCTTGTCTTTCTTGTAGGCAGTCATCTGGATGGCGACGTGCCCCATGTCATTCAGCACGTTACGACCGAACTCCTCGATAAAGAGCTTGGTGTTAGGCTCAACCTCGCCACAAGATTTCATGGTCCAGGCATTGCCCTCCGCCACAAGATAGGTATAATGGATATAATAGTTGCTGTCGTTGACAAAATAAGTCTCGAAACGAGTATTCGTGATTTCCTTGATGTCGATAGGCACAAATGCGAGGTAAGCACTGAGTTTATTGCCCCCGTCACGCTCACGAGCCGGTGCCAGAAATGTAATCTCACGGTCGGCGGCATCATATTCCTCCACGTTCATATCTACATGATCCTCATGCTCGTTGAGAATCGACTTGATGCTTCGGCTATCATGCTTCAACTCCGTGTTGGCACGTTCCTCGGCAGCCTGCTTGGCATCCATCTTGGCTGAAATCATCTTGCCCATGGCATAGTCATCCTGCTCGACCACCACAACATCATGGATGGAAGTAGGAATCTCGAACCCGTCCTCGTCTTCTACCAAGACTATATCTTTACCTTGGAAGCCAGAGACACGTCCGCCTCCCACTTCACTCAAGAATCTAACTTTATCACCTATTTTCATCGTTGCTATGTTTTTGATTAAATTTTATGTAAGCCTTTTATGGTATCAAGAGCGAGGAGTCACCATAGCTCAAGAAACGGAAGTCGTGAGACAAGGCATAGTCATATACTTTGTGCCAGTCACCATGCAAGAAGGCACTCACCAGCAAGAGCAAGGTGCTCTGAGGCTGATGGAAATTGGTGACGAGCATTTTTACTATTTTATAGGTATAGCCCGGGGCGATGATAATCTGGGTGCTGGAATGCAATGCCTCCAAGCCGTTTTTGTCCAAATAATCGACTATCGCCCGAACAGCCTGCATCGGCGTGATGCCATCCACCAAGTTGCCATCCTCGCTTTGCTCATAAGGATTCCACTGGCAAACGTGCAGGTCTTCCTCGTTCGCCTCTGGATGATGAATGAGATGCACGCCCATATAATAAAGGCTCTCAATGGTACGCACACTGGTTGTGCCCACTGCTATCACCTGGCACTCATGCTTCAGGAGTTTTTCCAAGCTGCGACGATGCACTACGATATACTCCGTGTGCATCTGGTGTCCCTCTATCTCCAAGCTCTTCACAGGCTTGAAGGTGCCAGCACCGACATGCAGCGTCACCTCCTCACGGTCGATGCCATGCGCATCCAAGTCGGCAAGCACGTCGTCTGTAAAATGCAAACCTGCCGTAGGAGCTGCCACGCTACCCTTAATCTTGGAATACACCGTCTGATAAGTTGTTTTGTCACTCTCCTGTGTCTCGCGATTCAAATATGGAGGGATAGGAAGTTCCCCCACTGCTTCCAATATCTCGGCAAAGGAAACATTCTCGTTATCCCAATCGAAATCGACCCAATAGTTGGTGCCACCGCCAACTGCCACAGGAGCTTGCTTGCCATTGGCATCCGCCTCCCCTCTACGCATCGTCGCAGAAAGTGTCAGCTGATGTCCCTTGATTTCAAAGGCACGCTTCAAGCTGCCTTCCTTCCATTTCTTCAAGTTGCCTATCATGCAAAGCCACGAACAATGTCCCGATGTCTGGAACATCAACTCATAGTCGGTTGGTGCGGCAGGCTCCATCAAGAATACCTCTATCAAGGCTCCCGTCTCCTTACGGAAGTGCATACGGGCCTGAATCACCTTGGTATTGTTGAACACCATCAAGGCACCCTTCGGCAAATACGTTGGCAGATGGAAGAACACATCGTCGCTCACTTCGCCATGCTTATAAACCAAGAGCTTGGAATGGTCGCGCTGCGCTATCGGAAACTTGGCGATTCGCTCGTCTGGCAAATCATAGTTGTAGTCATTAATCTTTATATGTTTTGTATCCATGTTCGTTTTTCCCTCCTTTTTCTTTTATACATACGAAGTCAACACACAGGCACATATCATGACATAAACCAAGATGAACATCAGCACACACAGCACCAAGTCGAGGTCGTTGTGATCGTAGCCCGTACTCGTATATTGATTGGAAATATATTTAATCTTTGGAGAAATCTTGTAATAAATCTTGTAATACAACAGATAGACCAAGAAACCGACGACAATACCGATGGCGATTCCACAGAGGACATCGCTAGGATAATGCACACCCAGATAAAGGCGCGTCCAACAGTTGACCAACGACCACGCCACCAAAGTAATGGTCAGCAACCTACTGCGCATCAAGAGCGAGAAGAACACCGCCAGCGACATGGTGTTGGCGGCATGGGCCGAACAGAAGCCATAGTCCTTTAGGCGCATATTGTTGACCACATGGATGGTGTATTTGATTATCGGGTCGTTGCTAGGCCGCCAACGCCCCACTGTAGGCTTGATAATGCCATCCACGATACCATCGGCGAAGAGAATGCAAAGGAAGACGGAAAACAACACCAATCCTATCTGAGGCATCGTCTCATTGTTGCGCAATACAATGTAAAACAACACCAGATACAATGGTATCCACGTGAAGCCCGACGTCAGGATCCACACGATCTGATCCATCATCAAATTGCCCCCTCCATTCAAGAAGTGCAATACTGCCAAATCCACATCCAATAACGAAATGATACCCATTCTCTATCTCTGTCTCCTTTGTTCTATCTTTTAAATTTCCTCTATTTGCTTGGTCTCTACCCATCCATCCCTGCCATCGGCGAGATGTATGCCACGCCAACCGTCCATGGTTTTGTCGGTGACTTCCACACGAGTTCCCTCGTGTATTACAAACTCGTCACCACTGGTCTTTGATGGGGTCTTCTTCACATTCACCGTCGGTGCTATGATGATAGCACCGTTACGATTCTCCAGTACCTGCTTCTGCTGACAAGCAAAGAGATTGCACAGCAAGAAGACCACGAAGAAACCGACTCCGCCAAAGAAGCCTATCTTACGCAAAAGTACAGAAGGTCCGAAGAGATAGACCAACGCCAGCAGCAAAGCCACGATAATGGCAATGATGCCCGCCTTGGCCCAGTTATCGACACTGGTGAAGTTGACCAAAGCCTTGTACCAAGTCACAAAGAACATTTCGCTCACGGGCGTAATCTTATCAATGGTCTTGCTGCGTACAAACTGCAAATTGAAGTTGATATCCTCGTCGCCCGGCGACAAGAGGTGGGCACGCTCATAGGCTAGCACCGCCTTGGTGACATTGTCTGCGCGGTAATAGGCATTGCCGAGATTATAATAGATGTCTGCGGAGACACCATTCTTCAGCAAGTCCTCGTAGTCTTTGATGGCTTGTTGATAATTGCCCTTCTGATACTCATCATCCGCATTCTTCTTGGTGATGGCAGAGGCAGAGAGACTGGTGAGGATCATCACAGCCACGAGCCATACGAAAGAGTAAGACTGCTTATCAGCCTTGGCACGGCTCTTATGAGCCTTGCGGGCTGCATTGATTGCATTTTCTATATCCATGATACCTGTCATAGCAAAATCGAAAGTCTTGTTCATATTTCCAGCCGCATCACCAGGCGCATAACGCTCAAACTCACATTCGTCCAGTGCCTGGGTAAACTTCTCGATGGTTTGCTCATCGACAGCGTGCATACCCAACTTCTCCTGAATATTCTCGCGAGAAAGTTGCTCTACCGGCATGTTGAGCTTATAACTTACATAGCCCCACAAAGCACGAAGTACCTCGTCGTAGAACTCGCCCTGCTTGCGCTGCTCCATCAACTTACGTGCTTTCTTCAGTCGCTTAGTTGCCATCTTGTTGGCCCTGTTGGAACGTTTCTTCACGATGTCGGCATTCTCCAAGGCACGCTGGCGGAACACCACCAACAAGATGATGAAAGCGAGCAATGGCACCATCAAACTGGTCCAATATCCGAAACTGCCGAAAAACATATCATCCACATCATGCAACTTAGACTTGCCCAACTTGATCGGATGGATGTCCTTGTCTTGCGCAGAATAATCTACCGAAGAACTAGTGGTTCCGTCACCCTTCTGCACGTCAAGTTTGAAAGCCTGCGTCTTGATGGTCTTGTAAGCGTTGGTGCTTGTATCATAATAGGTGAACTCGACGGCAGGGATAGTATAGGTACCCTGGTTGCGAGGTACAGCCAAGAAGTCGTATATCATGTTACCCTCCAAACCATTAGCAGTCAGTCGAGTTTTGTCTGTCACCTTGGCGTCATACTTGTCAAAGTCCCTAGGGAAGTTGACAACCGGCTGCTTGAGCAACTTCAAGTTACCGATACCACCTACCACCACACGGATGTTGATAGGGTCGCCAGCCTTCACCTCTTTCTTGTCGAGGGTGGCGGAGATATTGAACTTGCCGACACCTCCAGAGAAGTTGCCTGGGCGATTAGGCAGTGGCCGCACATTGACCGTGATCCCGGGTGCCTTGATGTCCTTGTGTACCTCCACATAGCCTGATCCGCCATTGAAGAAAGCCTCCATCGGATCGACATTGCGGTTTTGCTGCACCACAATACCCTTGAAGGTGATGCTAGGAATCTCCAACTTGCCAGTCATCTGAGGATACATCACGTACTGACTCCAAGTGACACACTTGTATGGCTTGCCGTTCACCACCTCCGTATGGAAAGTCTTCTGCTGAGGCAAAGACACCTCCTGAGTATGAAATCCCTTCAAGTCGGGCATCTTCCCTTCGAGCTGGGTCAGTTCTACTTGTGTATAGACCTTGTAAGTCAAGAGGATAGGTTCTTGCTCATGCACCGTTTTTTTGTTGGCAGATACTTTAATGAAGAGATCGCTGCCCGAAATGCTACTACCAGCCTGGCGCATACGTGGCTCATCTTCGTCGTAGTTGTTGCTTCCGTGCATGTTAGGAGCACCATTGGCATTACGCGCATGCCCAGACACCGTAATCTTGACAGGTTTCGAAGCCAACTTCTTACCTCCTACCACGGCATGAGAAGCGCCAATGGTGAACGAACCGTTCTTGGCAGCATAAAGGGTATAGGTAATCGTCACAGAAGACGAAGAACTTGTATGTCCGTTAATCATCTGATAGCTAGACTGCGAGGAGGTGTAAGGTCCTGCGATGACTTCCAACGCATCTGGCACACCGCCCATACGAAACTCCTCCACGTCTCTCGTATTGATGGTAAAAGCCACACGGAAATTTTCTCCAGCTGCTACATGCGACGGAGCCGACACAGAGATTTGCTGTGCCGCGACTTCCACGTGATAGCCAAACGCCATCAACATCAATATGATATACCAACCTATATGTTTCATCATTTGTACGTTTACTTAATAATGTTTGGATTAAGAGGAAAACAATGCTTTACCAATTCTTCTCGTAAGAACGGCGCTTAGGTTGCGACATGGCTTTCTGCATTCGCTGCTTGGTCGCCTTTTCCTGTTGAATAGCAGCATTCAAGAGCTGCTCGGCATTGTCCTTGCTCATCTTGTCTTGATTTTGCTTATTCTGTTGGTTCTGCTTGTCTTTATCTTTATCCTTATTCTTGTCTTTGTTCTTATCTTGATCGTTCTTGTTCTTGTCCTTGTTCTGGTCTCGCTTGTCCTTGTCCTTATTATTCTTGTTGTTTTTGTTCTTGTCTTGGTTCTTGTTGTTCTGCTGAGGTTGGTTCTTCAGCAGTTTCTGACAAAGGGCAAGATTATAACGAGTCTCATTGTCTTGTGGGTTGCAGCGTAGCGCCATCTTATAACACTGGATAGCCTGAGCATACTCCCGATGATTTTGCATAATGACACCCATGTTGTGGTAGCTCTTGGCACGGCGAAACTTGTTGGTTTCCAACTGTGCCGCCTGCTGATATTGCAGCATCGCCATCGAGTCTTTCTGCTGCATCGTGAGCGCACATCCTAAGTTATAAAGAGCCTGAGGGTTCTTGTTGTTCTTGGAGATAGCTTTGCGATACTGCGTCTCTGCCTGTGCCCATTTCTGAGCATGATAACCCTTGTTGCCCTCGCGGATGAAGGCACGGTCGTTCTGTGCATAGAGACCTCCCGTACCCATCTGCGTCAAAACAATGATGAGCAAGGCTTGCTTGCCAATACTCCCCATTCGCTTCGCACCGATCGTCTTGCCGAAGAACTTAATGTTGTGAAGCAATGGATTCTTGACATCCAAGATACAAATCTCTATAATCAAGAGCAGGATGACGAAGATGCCCACAGCTTGGAACTGCTCGTCGTACTCACTATATATCACAGAGGAGGTGTCACCTTTCTGCAACTTGGTCAAGTCATCGTTCAGCATTTTCTCTGCGTCGCTGGTGTTATCCACGTGAATATACTGACCGCTACCTGCCTGGGCCAATTCCTTACACATCTGTTCGTTGAGCGCAGTCATCACGGTATTGCCTGTATTGTCTTTCATATATCCGCCGTCACCCAGAGGGATAGGAGTGCCCTTGCCTGTACCGATACCTAAGATAAACACGTTGATGCCTTTCTTCTTCGCATCAGCGGCAGCCTCGGTAGCACCAGCCTCATGGTTTTCGCCATCCGTAATCACAATAATGGCGCGGCCTACATTCTTTTGTTGGGTAAAGCTCTTGGAGGCGAGGTCGATAGCCTGTGCGATATTGGTACCCTGCGTCTGTATCAAACCTGGATTGATATTCTGCAAGAACATCTTGGCTGACACATAGTCGCTTGTGATAGGCAACTGCACGAAGGCATCCCCAGCGAAGACAATCAATCCTATCTTGTCGTTGGTGAAATTATCCATCAGGTTCTCTACCAACATCTTACTCTTATCCAATCGAGAAGGAGCGACATCCTCTGCCAACATGGAGTTGGAAATGTCCAGACAGATGATGGTCTCTATGCCCTGACGCTTATCATGAGAAATCTTGCTGCCCATCTGGGGGCGAGCCAACATGACAATCACCAAGCCCAAGGCTGCCAGCAGCAGACTGAACTTCAAGGTAGGACGATATTTTGAAATGCCAGGCATGAGTTGCTTCAGAAGTTCTGGGTCTCCAAGCTTTTTCAACTTAGCGTGTCTTCTCCTCCACCCTATGAATCGCACCAGCACCAAAACAGGCAATATCCATAGCAGCCAGAGAAATATAGGATCTTCAAATCGTAACATAGTTTTTGTCTTTTTACTTTTTCACCTTTTCACACTTCTACCTTTTCCTAAGGTATTCTCCTTAACCAAGTGATACGGAGCAAAATCTCCATCAACAAGATAACCAAGGCAACCAACACAAACGGTTGGTAAGCCTCGTAACGCTTGGCGAAATGAGTCACGTTCATCTTCGTCTTCTCCAACTTGTCGATGTCACGGTATATCTGTTTCAACTCAGCGTTGTTGGTGGCACGATAGAAGTTGCCGTCCGTGGTCTGAGCGATTTCCTTCAAAGTCTTGGTATCTATCTCAACGGGTATGTTGAGATATTGCACACCGCCTGCCACAGGGACAGGATAAGGGGCTACCTTATTGGTTCCCACTCCGATGGTATATACTCTGACTCCCAAGCTCTTGGCAATTTCGGCTGCTGTCATAGGCGAAAGGTCGCCCATGTTGTTGCTACCGTCAGTCAAGAGTATCACCACCTTGCTCTTAGCCTTGGAGTCTTTAAGGCGGCTCACAGCATTCGCCAAGCCCATACCTACGGCTGTTCCATCAGAGATAAGACCTCGTGCGGCAATGTCGGTACGCGTATCCTGCAAGAGACGCAAGAGACTTCCATGGTCGGTTGTCATCGGACACTGGGTGAAAGCCTCACCCGCAAATATCGTCAAGCCGATATTGTCGTTCGGGCGACCTGAGATAAACTCATGCGCCACATCCTTAGCTGCCTCGATACGATTAGGCTTCAAATCTTCGGCAAGCATGGAGGTAGAAACATCCATCGCCAACATGATGTCGATGCCCTCGACGGTCTTGTTGTCCCATGAGTTATGTGTCTGCGGACGAGCCATGGCGCACACAATAAGCACGAAGCTCACGCAACGCAGCAACATCGGCAAATGGACGAGTCGCACACGGAGACTCTTCGGCGCATAGAGATACTGCTTGGTATCACTCATGCGCATGGTCGGCTCATTCTTCTTCCTGTAGAGGAAATACCATAATATATAAGGTATCAGCAATAGTAGCAGCAGAAAATATCCTTTACTTGCAAATTCCATTTCTTATTCTTTGTTTATTCTTTCCCAAAGGAGGAAGCCCCCTTGCGATTATACCAATGCCACAACGGCAAAGACAATATAAATGACGAGAGCGACAACGGCTATGCCACTCAACCAAAGCAACGTCTTCACCAGTTTGCGCTGGCTTTGCGACTTCTTGTCTTGCTCGGTCAACTTTGGTGCCACTTTTTCCTCGACAGGTTTCTCGTCAGTCTTGGTTTGGTCGATGAAGTTGATGGCATTCACGAGGTTGGCATCATTCTCATTGATAAGCGTCTCGTACTTAGCGAATTTAACCAAGTCTGCAGTGCGGAAGAGTTGCTTCAGCTCGTCTATCATCTTCTGGTCTCCCACAGCCTGCAAGCGTTGGATGATTTCACCACTTGTCATCTCCATGGCATTGAAACCGAAACGGCTCACGATATATTCACGCAGCGTATTGGTGAGGTGCGTATAATACTCCTTTTGACTCTCCTGGTTCTCAGAGCGGTGCTGCTTGATGACGTTGATTTCATTCAATGCCTTCTCATGGGCAGGCACACGTTTCACGATGCGGAAAGTGGTGATGATAGGCTTGTTCTGCTTCAGTCTCAACAAGAGATAATAGAATGCGCCACAGAGCAATAGCATCAAGACGCTCAACCAAAAGATACCACTCCACTCACTCCAGAGGAACGGGTTGTCTTGCACGTCCTTAGGAGGATAGAACTGGTTTGCATGAACAGTATCCACAGGCACCGTCAGCACTTTCAGAGCCAACGGATTGCCATGATAGTTCTTGCCATCCACCTTGACATTGAGGGCAGGTATCGCATACACCTTCTCATCAAAGGAAGTGAGGATGTAGTCACAGCTCACCCGAATGCGATTGTCATCTATGTCCGCCGTGTCACACAAGCTCTGCTCCACCACCTCGACACCCGGCACAATCTGCTGTGCAGGCTTGTAGGAAGGCATCACGATCTTCTGTTCTCGGTTGGCACTAACGGTGAGACGAAGGGTGGTCTGCTGCCCTATCAGGAGTTGCAGGGAATCCAACTTCTGCTCTACAGTTTGGGCAGAGACAGAAGAAACCGTCAGCAACAGGGCGCAAGTCACGGCCACACCTTTATTATATATATAATGTGTAATATTCATTATATTCACTCTTTCTTTATACTTTCTAACTCCTAGATTAGTCATACCTAAAAGCTCCAGCCCTTATCCACGCTGCTTAAAGAGCAAAAGAAGCGACTTCGAGAAGTCCTCGTTGGTAGCAATCGAAGTCCAATCGACCTTACTCTTGGCAAAGGTGTCACGGAGCTTATCCTCACGCAGCATCCAGTTACGAGTATGCGCCAGGCGCAACTTCTTGCTACTGGTGTCGATATACATTTCATGCCCAGTCTCCGCATCCCTCACCTTGAGCAAGCCCACATCGGGCAGCGACTTGGCACGAAGGTCGTACACCTGGATGGCTACGACATCATGCTTCTGGTTGGCTATCTGCAACTGATGCATATAGTCCTTGTCGTCATAGAAGTCGCTGATGAGGAAAGCCGTACAATGGCGTTTCATCACACGGGTGAAATACTCCAAGGCAACACCTATGTTGGTGCGCTGACTCTCGGGTTGGAAGTCGAGCATCTCACGAATGATATAGAGGATATGCTTACGTCCCTTCTTAGGAGGTATATATTTCTCTATATGGTCAGAGAAGAAGATGACACCAATCTTATCATTGTTCTGAATGGCACTGAAAGCCAAAGTGGCGGCAATCTCTGTAGCGAGGTCGCATTTCATCTGGCGACTGGTACCAAAATCCAAGGAGCCACTGACATCCACGAGCAACATGACTGTAAGTTCTCGTTCCTCCTCAAACACCTTGACGAAAGGGCGGTGAAAACGTGCCGTCACATTCCAATCGATATCACGCACGTCATCGCCAAACTGGTACTCCCGCACCTCCGCAAATGCCATTCCCCTACCCTTGAAGGCAGAGTGATACTGACCGGCGAACACGTTCTGGCTCAGCCCACGGGTCTTGATTTCGATTTTGCGTACCTTCTTTAAGATATCTTGTGTATCCAATGTTTTTTTACTTTTTTACCTTTTTACTTTTTCACCTTTTCATCAAGGCACTTCCACCTTATTGATGATGCGGCTGACAATCTCCTCGCTCGTCACCTCACTAGCCTCTGCCTCGTAGGAGAGACCGACACGATGGCGGAGCACATCATGAGCCACGGCCCTCACATCCTCTGGGATGACATAACCACGGCGCTTGATGAAAGCGTAAGCACGAGCCGCCTTTGCCAAGGAAATACTTGCACGCGGACTACCACCGAAGGTTATCATATCCTTCAAGTCGGTCAAGCCATAACGGTCTGGATAACGAGTGGCAAACACGATGTCAGCGATATACTGCTCAATCTTCTCGTCGATATACACCTCGTTTACGATGCTACGTGCCTTCAATATTTCATCAGCAGAAGTTACTGCGGTCACGGTAGGCATGTTGCCCTGGATGTTCTCACGGATTATCAACTTCTCCTCCTCCAAGGTAGGATAGTCGATGATGACCTTGAGCAAGAAACGATCGACCTGTGCCTCTGGCAACTGGTAGGTACCTTCCTGCTCAACCGGATTCTGGGTAGCCATCACGAGGAATGGGTTAGGCAACTTGAAGGTCTGTTCACCGATAGTCACCTGATGTTCCTGCATCGCCTCCAGAAGTGCACTCTGCACCTTGGCTGGGGCACGGTTGATTTCATCTGCCAACACAAAGTTGGCAAAAACTGGACCTTTTTTCACATGGAAAGACTCATCCTTCTGGGAGTAGATTTGCGTACCAATCACGTCGGCTGGCAACAAGTCGGGGGTAAACTGAATTCTACTATAATCAGCACTAATCAACTGAGACAGTGTTTTAATTGCGAGGGTTTTAGCAAGTCCAGGAACACCTTCCAAAAGGATATGACCATCTGATAGCAAACCTATCAAAAGACAATCTACAAGATGCTTCTGACCTACGATGACCTTGTTCATGCCCATTACCAAATTAGTAACGAACTGACTTTGTTGTTCTATTCGAATGTTAAGTTCTCGAATATCTATAGCTTCTGCCATAATTATAATGTTTTACGTTATATTTTTGTGCAAAAGTAATCATTTAGCCTCACATATACGAAAATAGCTATCTAAATTATATTAAAAACGATAGTTATTTTCTTTATTTAAGAAACTTTTGGAGATTTACTACAACTTTCCAAACCAGTTGTACTATAGTTATACTTCACTAAAGTTTCCGTGAAAATGCCATGATTTTAGTGTGGTTTTCTGCGTAACTACTCAGTCATCTTTGCACTTGACAAGTAACCCTTTAGCAATGCCGAGGT
>CAVGEN010000083.1:0-9900 GCA_963628185.1 Waltera intestinalis
TCTATGGTCAATTTCAATCGCATGGTGCAAAGATAAGATTTTTTTATGAAACTACGAAAACTGTGGGTGTTTTTTCTCAAACTATTTACTTTTGACTATAACTACTCAGTCATATTGAAATGGGTACCCGTATTCAAAGGAGAGCTGACTTGTAGCCCTCCCTTGAATACGGGTACCCATTTCAATATGACTGAGTAGTTACTAGACATACCTCGGCATTGCCAAAGGGTTACTTGTCAAGTGCAAAGATGACTGAGTAGTTACCTCTGCAGTTATAACGTGTATCCCAATGTCAGATGATAGCTATGGTTCTTGAACTTGAACTGGGGTGATTTATCAAGGAAACCACGAGAATAGCCAATTGTTACAGCGTAGCGATTGGTATAAACAAATTTTCCCTCTATTAATCCTCCGACATCCCATCGCTTGTAAGCATCGAGACGGTTGGTGTTGTGTTGATAGTTATCGAAACAATTCCATTTAAAGCTATTTTCAGTCTTTCCACCATCATTCTCGGTCACATTTTCCTTGACGGATACTATAGAAAATCTTCCATACGCACCAATAGAAGGAACGAAATGCAACTTCTCTGCTAACTTGAAGTCATATCCAAACTTGATAGGAATTTGGATTGATACTTCTCTTGAATTTACCGAGGGGAATGCAGCCGTTAGTCCGACATTAGAAAGGTAGTCCGACATAGCGGTATAGTTGCCAGCCGTCATCAAGAAGTCTATTCCCGAAGAAAAAACAAACTTCTTGCTCGTTTCATAGGATAGACCAACACCAATGTTTGCCCCTAATTTCATTTTTCTGTCTTGAGCTGCGTAGAAGCTACCTCCTGCAAAACCAGATAGGTTTGCCCCTGTATGCACATCAACTTTGATTCCTTGCTGTGCCATACCACACAGCGGGAAAGAACTTGCCATGGCAAGTACTAAGGATATTATTTTTTTCATCATTTTTACTGAATGTCTATTTTTACAATTTGAGCCTTGCTTTCCAAGCATTTTGGCATAACAAAACTGCCAACCTTCTCTGTTATGTCATTTCCATCTTTATCATGCTCAGAAGTCAAATCAGACCACACATGAAATTCTCCAGTCAACTTAGCTGCGGTCTGTCTCTTACCTAAAATGATATCAAAACCATTCTTTACGGTCTTCTTATTATTAAAAATATATCTTGGAAGTCTATCAACTATTGCTTCTTGTCCATATTTTCCACGTCCGAGATAGACAAAGTTGTCGAGATAAGAATCGAAGAAATATTGGCGGTTGGGGTCATTTTTCCATCCATACCACATATGTTTTTTAGCACTCATCTTTACTCGAAGGTAATTTCCTTGAGCATAAGCTTCAAACAATATCATTTTGTTACCACGAGGTCTAAGCTCTACCTTGTTGATTCCTGCCACAGTTCCTTCTTGAGAGGGTGCTTTCTGGCTAGGAGTAGAAGGATGCGTTGGATTATTATTGGAAGTTACACTTATCTTTCGAACCTCATTGCCTACAACGTAATATCCATCCTTGTTTGCTATATATGATTCTGGCGTATCAGAATTAGGAACGTACAAGGAAACGTCCGAATTATCAGAAGCATCAGTAACCAACAACCCCTCATACTTCTTTTTATATTCAGAGTATCTGGTGTTGAAATCAGATAACGATGTAGCCTTATTACCTATCGCTTCAAGTTCCTCATCAGCATCATCTGCCAAATCATAAAGATTTTTGATGCCATACTTGCTAATAGTCTCAGTTCTTGCAAAACTAGACTCGTTAAGCAACTCGTTCTTAAACTTCTGGAAACTAGCCTCTGAATCAAATTTCAGAGCGAGTTCTCCATTACCCAATGTTCGTGTACCTTGCACAACATTTCCATTGGATACTTCTACAACCTCAATGCCATCTTTGTCTGGTGAGGCAGAGTTTGTACTTAGGCCATCATCATCTGTACATGAGAACAGAAGTGAAGCAGTGCAAATTGCCAAAATAAACTTTTTCATTTTCTTTAGTTTTTGATGAAACATTAAAAAATCGAGTGCAAAATTATAACCTTTTTTTTATCCGTGCAAGCCTAATCGTTGTGAAACGGAAAAATATGGGTGTGAAACCACCAAAATCGCAGATGAACAAAATTCAAGTTGTTGGCTCCTCATTTTCACCTCAAAAGCAACTTTCTTATAAGATTCAAATCATCGATGTTTAACTAAAGTTTCCCAAACCCCTTTGACAAGCTATTCGGTCGACTTTCTATATCGTAGAAGTCTCCTAACATCTTTATTTGCAACGTATATACTGGTTTTGTATAAGAAAAGTCTATCACAGCCTAAGTCGCTGATATACAGGCACCATCTTTATTGCGTGCTCTCAGTAACATTTCTTTTTTTATTCCTTAATTTGCCAACTGCTCTATATACTCCCAAAGTTGCTTGTAGAACGGATGCTGGGACAGCGTATTCTTATTACCCAAGATGATGAGTTTCATCCTAGCTCTCGTCATTGCCACGTTCATGCGTCGGAGGTCTTTGAGAAAACCAATCTGCCCCTCGTCGTTGGAACGGACGAGGGAAATGAGTATGACATCGCGCTCCTGACCTTGAAAACCATCCACGGTGTTGACGCTTATCAATCGACGGTAAGGTTTGAAGAACTCATACTTCTTAATCAATCGCTTCAAGTACTGTACTTGGGCGCGATAGGGAGAGATAATACCCACATCAATGCTATCGCCCAACACTCGTTGCTTGCCTATCTTGGTGAAGTACTCGGCGAGGGTGAGAAGGGTCAGCTCGGCTTCCGCCTTGTTGATTCGTCCGAAACTCTCACCGACGAATTGCTCCCTGAAGTTGTTGTCTTCCGTTTCCTCTATGGTGCCAGATGGTTCTTTTTCACTAGTATCTATCCATGTGATAGGATGGTCGTAGTCGAGGATGCCACGATATTTGATTTGTGGCGCACTCTCCACCTGGCCCTTATAGAACCAGTTGCTGGAGAATCGCATAATCTCGTCGTTCATGCGATACTGTATCTTCAGCAAGGTGACCACCTCAGGCTTGTTTTCTGCGATGCGCTCCATTAAAGTCTTTCCCAGTCCTGCCCTTAACGCAGCTATACTCTTGACGGTAGGAGGCAACTGACAATGGTCGCCAGCCAAAATCACCTTCGAAGCTCGGCGAATAGGAATCCAGCAAGCCGCTTCCAATGCTTGGGCAGCCTCGTCAATGAAGAGGGTACCAAACTTCATGCCCTCCAACAAGCGATGGGCAGAACCGACAATAGTACAAGCTACGACCCGAGCCTCGCCAAACAGTTCGCTATTGATGCGAATCTCTATCTCCGCCGCACGGCTCTTCAGTCGTTCCAACTTCTGATGATAATTCTCGCTTCCCTTCTTTCGGTTCTTGCGCAGTTCACGAATAGCCTTGCGAATCGCCCAAAGTTGCGGATAGTCGGGATGCCCCTCGAAACGACGCTCATAAGTAAAGCCCAGCATTTTGTCGTTGACTCGGGTCGGATTTCCGATGCGGAGCACGTTGATGCCTCTATCCACCAGTTTTTCTGAAATCCAATCCACAGCCATATTGCTTTGCGCACAGACCAACACCTGGCTCTCTCGCATCAAGGTCTCGTTGATGGCTTCCACGAGGGTCGTGGTCTTGCCTGTTCCTGGAGGTCCATGAACGACGGCAACATCCTTTGCCCAAAGCACCTCGTTGACTGCTCGCTCCTGGGTAGGATTGAGCCAAGGGAACTTCATGGGTTCGAAAGAGAATCGACCTGCCTTCTGATGCGAATAAAACAAGTCACGAAGATAAGCCAAGCGATTGTCCTTCGCCTTCATCGTTCTATCCAAAGCCTCGAACATCAGTTTGTAACTAGTCTCGTCAAAGAAAAGTTGTACCCCAATAGGATCTGTAGATTGCTGCAAATCGAGCAATGGGGCTGAATCGGGTACCGTTATCACCATCCTGTCACCATCGACATAACTCACAGTTCCCGTAAATGAGAAATATTTGAGTGAAGAGTGAAGAACGAAAAACATAACCGGACGACCGAACTCAAAGTTGTGCTCGATGTCTTGGTCGGAAGTGCGGAACACCTCGATGGCAGTTTGGTTCAGAGAATTATAGAAACTCTTTCCCACACGTAGTGGAAACCAGGCATCGCCTCTTTTTACCTTTCGCTGCAAGCCTATCTGTTCGGTGAGCTTGCGAAAGGCTTCCTTTTCCGTGTAATACTCCAATTGGAGCAAGGTACGCTGCTGCAGCAGCGCCTGTATCGGTGATGTTTGTTCCATGTTCAATTACTTTTTTGCTGATTTTTCAATTGCTCGGCATACTCCTTAGGAAAGATGCCAAACTCTTTCTTGAAACACTTGGAGAAGTATTTCGGTGTATTGAAACCCACTCGCATGGCCAGGTCTCCTACCAAGATTCTAGGATTGTCCTGCATAAGGTGTTTCGCCTCGTTCAGACGGATGGAGTTGATGAAACCTATGACGGTCTGCCCCGTGCAGGTTTTCACCTTATTATATAATGTCGATTCTCCCATCGCCATGTCGTTGGCAAAAGTTTCCCGGTCGTAGTCGGAGTCGGCAAGGTGTTGCATCACCATCTCCGTGGCTTTCTGCACAAACACCTTGTCGGGATTACTAAAGTGCCCATGGTCATTTTTCTCCGTTGGATTTTCCGCCGCCAGACATTCCGCATCTTTGGCGAAAGTTGTCTTCATCTTCCTTCGGTTGGCAATCAAAGCATCGATGCGAACTTCCAGCTCCTCAAACTTAAATGGTTTCGTCACATAAGCATCCGCACCAGTGGCATATCCCTCGGTCTTGTCTTCATCCTTGTTCTTGGCGGAAAGCAGGATGACTGGCAGTTGCCAGTAATTTTCATCCTCCTTGATGTGCTTTGTCAGTTCTATGCCATCCATGATAGGCATCATGACATCGGAAACGACCAAATCCAGTTCTTCCTTCATGATGATGTTGAGAGCCTGTTTGCCATTCTTTGCCGTAAGAACCTGGTATTTTCCGTTGAGCATCTGGTGCATAAGGGCAAGCAACTCCTCGTTATCCTCAACGACAAGTATCTTGCTGGCATTCCTGCGGATGAGGGCGGATGGCATACTCGTTTCTTTCTTCTCCCCTACGTCTTCTGGCACACTTGCTATTTGCACCGACTGCGCATCGATTGCCTTGCTGGTATTCAAGGTATCAATCTCATGAGGAGCATACGCCCCCTTTCGTACAGGCAGACTGACGGTGAAGGTCGTTCCTTCGCCCTCCTTGCTCTCACAATGGATGTCGCCATGGTGAAGTTTCACGAGCTCGCGAGTCAAAGCGAGTCCGATTCCCGTGCCCGGCATGTTCTGCTTGCGATAGTCTCCATCGAAGAAACGAGTGTAGAGATGTTTCAGCTTCTCACTCGACATACCAATACCTGCGTCACTGACCGTGATGACAGCCAGCGTCTTCTTGTATTTCAACGACACCGCCACCCTACCTCCTTTCTTATTATACTTGATGGCATTCGACAGGAGGTTGTACAATATTTTGTCCAGTTTGTCGGCATCAAACCACATCAGTGTCTCTCCTTTCTGGATATTGGTTTCCAAAGTCACCTCACTATGGACTGCCATCGGGCGAATACTCTCACAAGCCTTGCCCACAAACTCTGCCAAGTTACCACGGCTCACCAATAGCTTGAGTTGACCTGCCTGCGACTTTCTGACCTCCAAGATTTGTCGCAACAAGCGAGTGGTACGGTTTACGTTACTATCAATCACCAAATAATCTTCCCCAAACTGCGGTGCCAAGCTTTTCAACTTATAGATAGTGGCGGAAATAACCGTTAGCGGCGTAAGCAACTCATGCGTAATATTAGTCAAGATGACACCCATCTGCAGACGGTTTTTAGTCTTCAGATGTTCCTTATACCATCTAGCGAAAGCAAGCACCCCTCCAACAAACATCAAGATGTACGCCATATAAGCCAGTCGAGAGGCATACCATGGAGGGAGCACCTTGATGGTTAGCGTATAGGGCATCTCCTGCCAATGTCCATAACTATCTGTAGCCTTCACATGCAATCCATAAGTACCAGAAGGCAAGTTTTGGAAAACAGCCCTATGTAATTCGCCATTGACATAGTGCCATTCCTCATCATAGCCATCCAAGCGATAGGCATACACGTTCTTCAAGGCATTGCCATACGTGAGCAACGAAAACTCCACACCAAACTTTTTGACATGGGCTGGTATGCGAAGAAGACGAGTATAGGAAGGCATCTCTTCCGAGATGTTTCGCTTTTCTACAGAATCCAGTTGAACAAATGGCACATCATCTATCAGCACATCGGTAATGACGAGCTTGCTGACACGTTTGCTATCCTGTCCGATGGTCGGTGTAGGGACAAAGGAGAAGAAGCTCGTCCTGCTTCCGAAGAAGAGCTCGTCCTTGTATCTACAGGTCGTATTGGCAGAGAAGAGAATATCCCCCAAGCCATCCTCCTTGGTGAAATAGGTTATGTCCCTTGGCTCTGTGGTGCGTTCCTTCCACACGATATGGATAAGGGCATTGTCCGTAGTCAACCACAAGTTGCCAAACTTATCTTCTTGTATGGCCAAGGCACGGTCGCCCGGCAAATGATACTCCTTGTTTTTGGGTTCAAAACAGTCTTTCTCCTTATTATATAAGAAAAGTCCGCCACTGTTCGATATTGCCCATAACCTCCCTAGCCTATCCTCCATACATGCCGTTGCATCATCAATGGCGAAGTTGTGGCAAGTAGGGTTATATTGCTTGTATCTGAGCGACTTGACGTTCCTAGGATTGCCAGAGATGCGAATGATACCCTCGTTGTCCGTAGCAAGCCAAACATTTCCTTCCCTATCTTGCGAGATACTACGAATATCACAAGTACTGAAGTTATTGTTCCCCTCCTTCATGGTAAGGATGACACCCTGATTATCAGGATACAAAACGCTCAAGCCACTACGCTGACCTATCCAAAAAGTCTTGTCCTTGGATTCAAACAGGGTATTGACAAAATCTTCTTTGAGAAAAGGGGAGTTTTCCCGAGTCAGAACAGCAGCAGGCTTTCCCTCAGCCTTCACTATGATGCCATAGCTGTTGGTAGCAAACCATATTTCTCCATTGCTTCTTTGAGCAATACCAGATATACTTGTGGTCAACACTCTTGCAGGAACAGAAGAGAAGCCGGGGATTTCTTGATTATACAATGTGATGCCCGTCTTGCGATTATGTAGGGCAATACCATACGGATTCAGCCCCAACCAAAACCGCTCTCCATCATTCGTCAACATGGAATAGACATAGTTGATGACCAGTTTGGTCTTGTCGGCGTCCATGTTCCACAACTTAAAAGGAGCAGGTTTTGTATTGACCTGCATAATACCAAAGTTTTGGGTACAAAGCCAAATGTTGCCAAAGCCATCGGTAGCGATGTCATTATTGAAGTTAAGACTATAGTCACCTATTTTATTATAAGACTGCCATTCTGCATTCGGATTGTTCTCGTCCAGAAAGCATGTACCTTCTCGGGTACAAGCCCAGAGGGATTGTGTCACAGGGTCTTCCACGATTTTATAATAGGTGTCGAAATGACTGGTAGAATAAGGATATTGCTTGACGAGCGGATTTCTGACATTGGCCGGGTTGTCGATACGCAGTACACCATATCCCCACGTTCCAACCCAAAGACGTTGCAACTTGTCTAAATATAGAGAATAAGCAGAGTTGGTGGCATTCAGTTTCGGATAGCGTCGGAAGGTATGCCCCCCTATTTTAAAACGCAGCAATCCTGCCGACCAAGTACCAATAAGCAAGTCGCCATTGGCATCCTCAACGATAGCCTTGACACTATAGTTGGTCATTCTGAGTTTGTTCCCATGTTCATCTATGAGCCAAGAGTTCTTGTTATTATAGGTATAAAAAGATTCGTCCTTGGGATTATAGACCGTCAATCCTCCATCCGTTCCTATCCAAAGAGTTCCATTTTTCGAAGTAAAAAGCGTATAGATGACACGCTGCGACTCTTCGGGCAAGAAGAATGTCGTAAAGTCACCCGTCCGCTTGTTCATTCTCACCAAGCCATTACGAGTTCCGAGCCAAAGATTATCATGCTGGTCCTCAGCCATCGAGCGAATAGTATTGTTAGGAAGAATACCAGGTGAAAAGGCGTTTGACCTAAAAGTTTTTACCTGGTAGCCATCGTATGACTTAACCCCCGCATTGGTTCCTACCCACATCAGACCCTCTTTGTCGAAAAACATACAGTTCACCTCCTCCGTTGGCGAGATGGTGATAGGCGAAAGATAACGGTATGGAAAGGTCTGAGCCTTGGCTACAAAGCTTAACAAAATGAATAGTATCGTGCAAATGGCCTTCATACTTAGTTTTATTTATGTTTGGTGGTGCAAAATTAAGCATAATAATTGAATAAACCACCATCCAAAACCAAATTTTTAGCGATTTGTTCCCTCAATTCAATGATTTATGCCCCAAAGAGGAAAGAATTCGCTATAATTTTGCAACCAAACAACAAAATGGCGCAAGCCGCACTGTTTCTAACTTTAATATATATGATGGTGCTTATGAGCACTCACCGTTTCCAAATCTTCAGACAAACTAACACAAGGTACAAACCTAATTAACAATTAACAGTATGAAGAAATTACTTTTACTCAACGCAGCCTTGGTTGCTGCAACTGGTGCATTTGCACTGTCAACAGACAACCTGCCCAAGGAATATCCTGGCTACAAACTAGTTTTCCACGACGAGTTTGACGTGGATGGACTGCCCAACTCTAACTATTGGACTTACGACTTAGGACACCGCAATCATGAAGACCAGCTCTATACCACAAGCAATGCTTGTGTAAAAGATGGAAATCTTGTCATAGAGGCCCGCAAGGAGGACGTACAAGACAAAAATGGCAAGACTTACCACTATACATCTTCCAGTGTTACCACCCGCAATCAAAAATCCGGGAAACATGTCAGTGCCTGGATGTATGGACGCTTCGAAATACGTGCAAAGCTGCCTTGCCAACTCGGTTGTTGGCCAGCCATCTGGATGTTAGGCAACGACAATCATCTAGAGTGGCCTTACAGTGGCGAGATTGACATCATGGAATATTACCCAGTCAAAGGAGAAGAAGCTCTTCATGCCAACGCTTGTTGGGGAACCAACAAACGGTGGAATGCCAGATGGAATAGCAAAATCAAGAAAATACCAGATTTAACAGCCTTGAATCCAAATTGGAAGAACGAATACCATGTTTGGCGCATGGACTGGGACGAGAAGCATATCCTGCTTTATGTAGATGAAGAACTAGTCAATGATATAGACCTAAATACAACTATCAATCCTTGCACGGAATATTGTAAATTTGATGATTACAACCCATTTCGTGGCCACAAGATGTATCTCTTGCTCAATCTTGCTTTAGGCGGCGACAATGGTGGTTCCTTGGAAAACACGATTTTTCCATGTCAATATCTGATAGATTATGTTCGCATTTATCAAAAAACAAAGTAGTTTTAGTAAATACTCAGGTCATTCTCTAAGCCAAAAGAACATTTTTACCGATTCGTTACCCTAAAATAACGAATTGTTCCCTCATTTTTAACTGAAATAAACGAATTTTGCGATTGGAAAACAAATCGTCCTTGATGTGTCGATGACGTTAAGTCCAAACCTATCGAGAATTAACGATTTTATTTGGTTATTAAAACTGAAATTTCTTAATTTTGCCCATGTGAAGGTTATTTTAATGTTTGGTACAACAAAGGTAACGCTTTTTTATTTGATTTCCAAATAGTTAGTGTTAAATAACCTTCGCTTTTTAAAATTAATATGCAATATTCAGG
>CAVGEN010000084.1:0-2894 GCA_963628185.1 Waltera intestinalis
GTTTGGTGAGCAGCCTTGCCCAAACTCCTCAACAAAGTTCTATTTTCATCGAGTTTCATGATAGCATCTACTATCGAATCGCTATCATGGCTCTTGATTAAGACACCATTCACCCCATCTTCCACCACTTTTGGAATGCTACCCACAGGTGTAACAATAGGAGCAACGCCATAACTCATACATTCCAACAACGACATCGGAAGTCCCTCGAAATAAGTAGGAAGAACAAAAACATCGAGACTTCGGATAAAGTTGCATTTGGATTTGCCTGACACAAGACCAGCGTATCGGAAACTATCCGCAAGCCACCTGTCGAAATGCGGCAAATACTCACCTTCCGTTTGCTCCTTTCCTGCCATGACAAGTTGGAAAGGAAAACCTTCCTTTTTCAATCGTTGACAAGCTACAAGTAGTTCCGTCATCCCCTTGTTGGGTTCTATCCGACCGAGATAGCCGATTCGCAAAGGTTTCTGCTTTGCACCTACCACTAGCTCTTTTTCTCCTAGTCCTGAGGCTTCACTAGCAGTCCTTGCTTTCTCTCTGGCAAAAGCCGCCGCATCACTCAAATCGACACAATTAGGAAGTACCTCCACCTTTTTTGCCACAAACCGTTCTACCAGAATATCTCGCTCCATATCGCTGAGCACGATGAAAGGTACATTCTGCTGAAACACCCTCTTCATGATGGCTTTCAAAAAGAAAGGTATCTTCGGAGCCGTCAAAAACAAACCACCATGCACATGCACCACCAACTTCCGTTTTTGCCTCAAGGCACATCGTATGAACCAAGGGTCTCTCAGCAACGAGGCCTTCGACAAAGGAAAGTTATAGTGGATGATGGCATCGGGATATTCCTTCAATGCCCTTTTCCATTCCTTATATTTGCCAATCAAAGAAGGAATACGATGCCATCCACCTTTTTCCTTGTCCTTCTTTCCAAGTTCAAAATGATGATAAGTATGCTTGGAATTGTTCGCTATGATAAAATTTGTGACCGAGGAGATGCCGCTGACATTCTGTTTCGGGTCTAGAGAAGGAGAAGTTATGATTATATCCATCTTCTATTTCACTTCTTGATAGAGCTTTCGCTCATGTTCTTCTATTTCGTCTGAATTAAATCTCATACGCAGCAGTTTGGCAGGAACGCCGCCTATAATACTATAAGGTGGGAAAGATTTTGTCACGACAGCCCCTGCTGCCACGACTGAGCCACGTCCAATGGTCACACCTTTCAGAATAGTTACATTGGCTCCACACCACACATCATCCTCGATGACAACTGGTTGGTCGAACGGATTCTCACCACCAACAAACTTATCTTCCACGGTGACATCCGCTATGTATTTATCTACCAAGTCAATACGATGGTCACCAGTGATAATGGTGGGATGCGGACCGAAAAGCACTTTCTTACCTATCACGCAAGGAGCTTCCGTACAATATATCGTGCTCCCTTTCGGAATGGATGTGCCATCACCGACACTCAGGTTATACAATCCCTTGATGTCAGAAGACATCGGACGGATATACACCCCCTTTCCGCAATGCTTCATGCTGCGCTTCCACACCACAGCCCACATCTTATCCCAAAGATAAGAAGGAATAAGACTTATTTTTTGCAAGACAATCCAAATATTCATCATTCTCGACATTTACAGTACACGACTATACAATTTCCACAAATCTCCCTAATTATCTCAACATCGGAATTTTCTTCTTTCTGCTCCCTGTTCCTGCTGAGTTCAAGCACAAGGAAAGTATCATAAAGTAACCCATACCCTTACCCGAAAGATAAGAGGAATCGGCTGTGCTTTCGAGAGCCAAGGCAAGGATGCACATCAACGCCACACGATAATAGATGAGGTTCGGAATCTTATTTGCCTCCCACAGACGTCGTTTCCAGAACCAAAGGAAGAAGAACAAACCGACAATTCCAAACTCCGCCAACGTAGGATAGAAAGCATCCGCCAAGAACATCGGATTGGCAGGGTCCAAGCCCCAGATGCCATCCAACTGATACTTGTAATACAAAGGCGAATACTCCTTGGCCGCCGCTGCCGTGCCAAAGCTTCCCAGTCCACTGCCGAAAGGTATATAATCATGGAACATAATCTGCACGCCCGTCTCGTATGTGGCAGGACGAGCCATCGCCTCCGCATCCTCCTGAAAGCCTTGCACATAGTAGGCATCAAACTTGGTCCAAGTGAAGAACAGCACCACCGCTCCCAAGGCAGCCAACTTAAACAAGGTGGTGGCAGAGAGCCAGTTGATCTTGCTCTTCACGAACACCACCAAGGCGATGAACACGACGCACTCGCCAAAATACTTCGACTTGCCAGACAGCAAGCCCAGCAACATAATGAAGATGGCGATGTTGCGGTTCAACTTCGTCTGTTTCGAGAACAGATAATAAATCATGGCGCAGCAAAGCGCAATCTGTCCCAAAGCTGCCGACTCCTCACCACCATACGGCGTTACCAAGGAAGGCTTGAACTTGAAAGCCAACAAATACCCAAAGAATGATAGCAACATAACCCACTTGATACGCTTTTTCTGAAAAGCTGTAAATTGGGGTGCCATCATCCAAGTCAGATAAAATACGACATACGGTCGCAACTGTTGCAGGAAGTCAAGCATCACACCTCGTGGAGTCGTTATCCTCATGACCAAGGAGTACCCCAGATAGAAAATCATCAAGGCGATATAGACCATAATTTCTCTCGTTCTCTCTTGATTCTTCACCAAATGCCGATGTTTCATCAAGGCATACGCCAAGAGCACGACCGTGAGGATTTCGTCACTCCAATCAAAGTTAACCGCCACCGCAAAGGCGATGCACACTGGAAAATAGATAATCCAGAACCAAGTATAAAATTTAGCAATACCTTTCATTT
>CAVGEN010000085.1:0-29913 GCA_963628185.1 Waltera intestinalis
AAACGGATTGTAAATATCCGTCATGTTGTCCTCGCAGAAATGATACCCGTCATAGTAGCTTTTCAAGTTATCGTGTGTCTGCTGAAAAGTCCAGTTGTTAGCCTCTGCCATAGCCTCCAACTCTGGTTGGAAGTTCTCCTGTATCTCATCTTCAGTGATACCACAGATGGTGGCATACTCTGGCAGGAAACTGATGTTGGTGAGATTGTTGAGTGAGGAGAACAAAGAGAGTTGCGTAAACTTGGTGATACCAGTGATAAAGACAAACTTTTCGTATTCGTCGTCTGCCTTGATGATGGTGAACACTTCACGATAGGTTGCGGTACAAGCGTCGTGCTCTGGAGTTTTCCAAGAATGTTGTAGGGGCGCATCATACTCGTCGATAAGGACTGCCACCTGCATACCTGTCTTTTTGTAGGCTGTCTTGATGATGGCATCGAGGCGGTCGGCAAGCTGGGCGGTTGGCGGAAGTTTAATGTCGTAAAGGTCTTCATATTCGCCAAAGCGGATGTTTAGATAGGAACGAATCGTGGCTTCGCTGGCTCCACCACGACTCATGTCAAGACGAATGACTGGATATTGGTTCCAGTCCTCTTCCAAATCCATGATTTTCAATCCCTCGAAGATTTCCTTCCTGCCTTCCAAGTACATCTGCAACGTATCGACAAGCACAGACTTGCCGAATCGGCGAGGGCGGCTCATGTAATTAAACACGTCGCCATTGTTCACCAAATCCCATACGATGTCTGTTTTATCGACATAGAGATAGTTATCTTTTCTGATTCTATAGAATGACTGGATGCCAGCAGGCAGTCTTCTTCGCTTGATTCTCACCATGTTTTTATCGAAATAAATGTAAACTCAGCACATGCTAGCCTTTATGGCAGGCAAGCCATTGCCCGAGAAGTCCTTCTTTTGCCGACAAAGTTACGATATTTTTCTGTAACAAGCAAGAAAATAGCGGTGAATTATGTTTTTGTTGGAATTTGTATCCGTTTTTGGGATACAAATTCCTTGTTCATGTTTCTTATAGAGGATACTCCTCGAAAGCATAGAGTACAGTACTTAGATACCTCTCTCCTGTATCGGGCAACAATGCCACTATCTTCTTACCTTTGTTCTCTGGACGCTTGGCTATCTCTGTGGCTGCGAATTATATTTTTTGTATTAAAATTACAAAACCATAGATGAGTAAAAGGCAAATAGAAAAATTTATAATTGTACTTTTCCAGTCTCTTTGCCTAAAGTTTATACCAACATAAACTCCACATCTTGCCATGAGTAAAAATATGAATATGACAATACAAATATGAAATAGATGGAATATGTTCATAAATCTTGTTTGTAAATTTTTGAAGATATATTACTTGCAGTTATTGTATCTATTTTTTTGGAGATAGGACTGTTAACAGCATAAATGCAAGTATAACCTTTTCTGCTAAGGCAAAGACCAAATTCTACAACAGAAATTGCTATGCCGACTGGACCTGTAATTTTTTTTGCGATAGTCTTGAATACCGTTTTTATTACGGCTTTAGTCCAAGTCTTGGCTGTAGATTGCCCTAATCCTACCAAAATATTTGCTCCTAAAGCTTCAATGCCGCAATTAAATATGTCTTTTGTTAAGATATATTGTCCATCTTTTGCATATGTAGGGGTTGCTAAAGGGTATATGAGCTTTTGTCTTATATTTTGTGCTGTTTGTGCCTGTTGGATTTCTGCAGAACCATTACTAAAGTGACAAGTTGACTTTCGTCAGAGTTGTTTTCTGCCAACATTTCTTGTATCTCTTTTTGGTTGAAACCTTTTTCGATTAAATATTCTTTGCTTTTTATTATTACAGGTACAATTGCTTGTTCTGCTTTTTCTTTGCTTAAAATGATAGAGTCACTTGTTGTCGTTTTCTTGTATGAAAGCTCAACATCAGTAGCGTGTTGGAATGCTGCTATATCATTAGGGGTCTTTATTTCAGAGCAAAGTTGACGAATTTCTGGTTTCGTATCTTGTGGGAAATCGGCATAGAGAACAACTGACTCTGATTTTTGTGTTGTAGTAGAACTTCTACTACTTATTAATGGACTGTTGCTAATATCCTGTGTTACAAGATTTTCATAGTTATTGGAATAAAATTGCAAGAATGCATTTGTTTGTGTAGTTAAACTATTAGTTTCTGAAGTTTCACATGACGAAATGGTTGGTAAAAGACTAACCACAATTGTCAAGCATAAAAGTCCAAAACTTCCTTTTATAAATCTTTTCATAGGCTTATTTTTATATTGGAATTTGTATCCTTTTTGGGGGGATACAAATTCCTTGTTCATGTTTCTTAGAGAGGATACTCCTCGAAAGCATAGAGTACAGTACTTAGATACCTCTCTCCTGTATCGGGCAACAATGCCACTATCTTTTTACCTTTGTTCTCTGGACGCTTGGCTATTTCTGTGGCTGCGAATGCGGCGGCACCCGAGGAAATTCCTACGAGCAAACCTTCCGTCTGCGCCAAGTCACGGCCGGCCTTGATGGCATCATCGTTCTGCACATCGAACACCTCGTCGATGTAGGCACCATTGTAGGTCTTGGGGATGAAACCTGCACCAATGCCCTGGATTTTGTGAGGACCGCTCTGACCACCGTTCAATACGGGGGATGTGGCGGGTTCTACGGCGATGACCTTCACGTTTGGGTTCTGTTCTTTCAAGTACTTTCCGATACCGGAGATGGTACCGCCTGTACCTACACCTGCCACGAAGATGTCGATTTCACCATCCGTGTCTGCCCAAATCTCAGGACCCGTCGTAGCGTAGTGCTTGGCTGGGTTGGCAGGGTTCTCAAACTGCTCCAGAATAACCGAGCCAGGTATGGAGTCGCGAAGTTCTTCGGCTGCCTTGATGGCACCAGGCATTCCGTCCTTGCCGCTGGTCAGTTTCACCTGTGCACCGTAGGCCTTCACGAGGTTGCGGCGCTCGATGCTCATGGTCTCGGGCATCGTCAGAATCAAGTGGTAACCCTTGACGGCAGATACCAATGCCAAGCCCACACCGGTGTTGCCACTGGTAGGTTCGATGATGGTGGCACCTGGTTTCAATATGCCCTTTTTCTCTGCATCCTCTATCATGGCGAATGCGATGCGGTCTTTCACGCTACCGCCAGGGTTGAAGAACTCTACCTTGGCGATCACAGGAGTCTCAAGTCCCTTGGAAGCGGAGAATTTACTCAGCTCCACCAAAGGAGTCTTACCGATAAGGTCGGTAATCTGCTTATATATTTTTGCCATAACATTTAACACTTAATATTATTTTTACTTTACGTAGGTGAATGCCTCGTCGAGTGCCTCCAGCAAGTCATCGATGTTCTCGATACCTACGCTCAAGCGGATGGTAGAAGGATAGATGTGCTGCTCCTCCAACTCTTCTGGACTCATCTGTGAGTGAGTGGTGGTGGCAGGGTGGATGACAAGCGACTTCACGTCTGCTACGTTGGCGAGCAATGAGAAGATGCGCAAGTGGTCGATGAACTCCCAAGCCTCTTTCTCGCCGCCCTTGATTTCAAAGGTGAAGATGCTGCCGGCACCGTTAGGATAGAGCTTCTTGTAAAGTTCGTGGTCTGGGTGGTTAGGCACGGATGGGTGGTTGACCTTTGCCACCTTAGGATTGTTCTCCAAGTACTCCACAATCTTCAATGCGTTTTGTACGTGACGCTCCACACGGAGGCTCAATGTCTCCAAGCCCTGAAGCAGAATCCAAGCGTTGAATGGAGAGATGGTAGCACCTGTATCACGAAGGATTACGGCACGAATGCGAGTGACGAAAGCTGCCGCTCCAGCTACATCTGCGAACACGGCACCATGATAAGAAGGGTCTGGTTTTGCCAATGTTGGGAACTTGTCGGCGTTGGCCTTCCAGTCGAACTTGCCACCATCTACGATGACACCGCCGAGAGAACTTCCATGACCACCGATGAACTTGGTGGCAGAGTGAACTACGATGTCAGCGCCGTGCTCGATAGGACGGATGAGGTATGGAGTGCCGAAGGTGTTGTCGATAATCAATGGGATGTTGTGCTTGTGGGCAATCTCTGCGAGCTTGTCGATGTCGGTCACGTCTGAGTTAGGGTTGCCGAAGGTCTCGGCGTAGAGAGCTTTGGTGTTAGGTTGGATGGCAGCCTCTACCTCATCGAAGTTACGGGTGTCAACGATGGAGTAGGTAACGCCCTGTGTCGTCAATGTATGTGCGATAAGATTATAAGAACCACCGTATAGGTTGTTGGCTGCTACGATGTGGTCTCCGTTCTGACAGATGTTCTGCAAAGCGTAGGTTACGGCTGCTGCGCCGGATGCCACTGCCAGACCAGCCACACCACCTTCGAGGGCAGCCACGCGATCCTCGAACACGCCCTGGGTAGAATTGGTCAAGCGACCATAGATGTTGCCAGCGTCACGGAGACCGAAACGGTCGGCAGCGTGCTGAGAGTTGCGGAACACATAACTGGTGGTCTGGTAGATAGGCACCGCACGAGCGTCGGTGGCTGGATCTGGATTTTCCTGACCTACATGCAACTGAAGTGTCTCAAAGCGAAGTTTCTTTTCTGTACTCATAATCTATGTCCTTTCTATTTTAATTGTTATTCTATTCTCAATATTCATTTATATAAAAACCGCCAACCAGTTGTTTCTGATTGACGGTGCAAAGGTACGGCGAAATTTCGGATTGGGAAATAACACAGTAGTGGCATTCTAGCTACCACATTTGTGGTATTCGAGCGATTTTTATCTATTTTCCATCGCCAAACTATGGTCGTGTTTCTCGACATCTCGCTTCGACTTGCTCTTGACCACGAGCCAAACGCCAGAGAATACGAGGACGGCGGCGATGGCTTGCATGCCCTTGAAGACGGCGAGACCAGCCAATACGCTCACGGTGACTGACACCAGTGGCTGAACGTAGTTATACACCGACACCACGGTAGGCCGTAAGGTCTTCTGACCTATCATCATGCAGATATATCCCAGATAAGTGCCGAAGAATATCACATAGCCCGATTCCCACCAGGTGCTCATCGGAACATGGGTGAAGTCGATGGCGGCGACATGGCTGAATGTGAACGGCCAGATGAGCACGGTGGCCCAGAGGAACATCCACTTGTTGACCGTGAAGAGCGAATACTTCTGCAGCAGATTCTTGAAGAGCGACAGATAAAGGGCGAAGGAGAGTTGCGCCGACATACAGAGCAGGTCGCCCCAGATGTTTCCCACTTTGGCGTTGCCGGCAGTGGCACTCGTCAAGATGATGATGACTGCGCCAGCGCATCCCATCAGCACGCCGATAGTTTTTTTCCAGGTGATAGGCTCCTTCAAGATCAAGAAGGAGAGAATCATGGCGAAGATAGGCATGGAGGTGGTCATGATACTGGAGTTGCTAGGCGAAGTCATGTTCAGACCGATGGTATAGGAACACTGGTTGAACACAAGGGCGAAGATGCCAGCGGCGGCAAACATGAAGATGTCTTTTATAGGCACATGTTCTTTCTTGGTGAAGAACGAGGTGAGCCAAAAGAGGATGGCACCACCGAGAACACGGAAACTCACGAGGTCGATGCCATCGATGCCGTGAAGCATGGCGTCTTTGCCTACGGGCGCCATCAATCCCCAAAATGCACCGGAACAGAAGAGGCACAAGTGGGCGATAAGAGGTCGTTTGTTATCCATTTTATCTTATTTCTATTTAAAATGACTAGTTTTATGTTTAAAATCGGGTGCAAAGGTACTAATTTTCGTGGAAAATTGTTATATTTGCGGTGTGTTTTTTTAGGAGTTAAGGGGAGCTGCGGTGTTAAAGAAATTAAGACAACTGCTTTTTCCCCCTTGAAATTCCGATATTTTAAACAGGAGATATCTTATGCAGAAATTCGCTGATTATATCAAGCAGATAGAGATTGAGTCTCTTTGGAGCGGTACCAAACATATCCTTTGGAACCTCGACCGCCGCGTCAACATCCTAAGCGGTGTCAACGGTGTGGGAAAGAGTACTATATTGAATAAGGTGATAAAGGGGTTGGCGGCAGGTGGTGAGTTTCCGAGTCATCTGCTTAAAGGCGTACACCTCAAGGTGGAACCCGAGGAGGCGAAGTGGATTCGCTTCGATGTCATCCGGTCGGTGGACAGACCGCTGATGAATGCCGAGATGATAAGCAAGATAGACCTCTCGCTCGTCACCGAGCTAGACTGGCAGCTCTTCCAACTCCAGCGCAAGTATCTCGATTACCAGGTGAACATCGGCAATCGCATCATCGCCGTACTTCAGGGGGGCGAACCCGATGCAGCGGTGAAAGCCCAGGCATTGAGCGAACCCAAGAAACTCTTTCAGGACATGGTGGATTGCCTCTTCAAGGACACGGGAAAGACCATTGTGCGCACTGCCAACGAGATCCGTTTCAACCAGATGGGTGAGCAGCTCGTGCCTTACCAGCTCTCGGCAGGTGAGAAACAGATGCTGGCGATTCTCCTCACGGTACTGGTGGAGGACAACCAGCCTTATGTGCTCTTCATGGACGAGCCGGAAATCAGTCTTCATTTCGAGTGGCAGAAGCAGCTCATCTCGCTTGTGCTGCAACTCAACCCGAACATCCAGCTCATCATGACCACACATAGTCCTGCCGTGGTGATGGATGGATGGACGGACAAGGTGACGGAAGTGGATGACATCACGGTAAAGTGAAGAACGAAGAATTCTTCACTTAAAATTGCGAATATCATGAGTAAACGACTGACAGATAATATCAATTCCCAATACTTCGGGGCTGCCAACAAGATGACCTCGAAGAAGGCTCGACGTAAGATAGTGGTTTATGTCGAGAGTTACGACGATGTGTTCTTCTGGCGCACGGTGTTAGGGCGTTTCGAGGACGAAAGTCGCTATTTCGACATCATGTTGCCTACTCGCAACCAGCACCTCGACCGAGGCAAGAAGGCTGCCATCACCAATATGCTCCGCGGAGTGGGCAAGAATATGATAGCCTGCGTGGATGCCGACTACGACTATATCCTACAAGGTGAGACCGAGATGTCGAAGCAGATGCTGGAGAATCCATACATCTTCCATACCTACGCATACGCCATAGAGAACTTCCAATGCTATGCCAAGGGGTTGCACGAGACGTGCGTAATGGTGACGCTCAACGACCGCAACATCTTCGATTTCGGTCGTTTCCTCGACTCCTATTCGCAGACGATATGGCCTCTCTTCGTATGGCACATCGCCTTTGTGCTTCGTCGCAATATGATGATGCACTTCGATATGTCGGAATTCAACAAGGTAATCGTGTTGCCTTCAGTCCGTATCCAGGACCCTCAATGGGCGATAGACTATCTGGGCAAGAAGGTGAAAGCGAAGATATTCCAACTGGAGCGCAGGTTCCCGAAAATCAAGGCGGTGCTCGGCGAGGAGGTTCGCAAGCTCAATGCGCTGGGCATCCATGAGCACAACACCTATTTATATATACAGGGCCATCATCTTTTCGATCTTGTGGTGAGTCCGATCGTGCAGACCGTGTGCGACCAGCTGCGCAATGAGCGAGAGAATGAAATCCGTGACAAAGCGGTTCATTCTGAGCAAGCCCGCACTGAGATGGCATGTTACGAGAACAGCCTGGGCAAGGTGAAAATGATGATGAAGAAGAATACCTTCTATCAGTTCTCGCCCGAATTTCAGAAGATTCAGGCGGATATAGAAGCATTTATAGATCAAGATAAGAAATGAAGAAACTAGAAAATATAAAGGCGATAGCCTTTGATGCCGATGACACCCTCTGGGCGTTGCAAAACTATTTTGAGGATGTAGAAGATGAATATTGCGACTTGTTGTCGGAATTTGGGAGTAAGGAGGAAATCTCCGCTTCTCTTTTTGAGATGGAGAATGCCAACATGGAAGACTTGGGATATGGCGCCAAGGCCTTTACCATCTCTTTGGTGGAAAATGCCGTCAAGGTGAGCGAGGGTAGGGTGTCTGCCAGGGTGATAGACCAAATCGTGAAGCTAGGCAAGAGTTTGCTCCACTTGGATGCAAAGCCTTTGCCTGAGGTTGAGGAAACGCTCAGTCAATTGGGAAAATATAAATTGGCAGTCTTTACGAAAGGCGAACTGAAAGACCAGGAAAACAAACTTTGGCGTTCGGGGCTGCAACGTTTCTTCGATGTCGTCAGTATCGTGAGTGACAAGACCCCCGAGGCTTATCGCCACCTGTGTAAAGACTTGGAGGTAATCCCGAGGGAACTGGTGATGGTGGGCAACAGTTTCAAGAGCGACATCGCCCCCGCCCTGAAGATAGGAGCCTCCGCCATTCACATCCCATTCCATACTACATGGGCGTATGAAAAAACGGAGGAGTTCGAACATTCACAACTTCGTCGTATCACTCATTTCGGCGAGATAACCTCGCTTTTGTAAGTTCTCATTCCTCTTCCCTGATGATACGATACAAGATGGCATGTTCCAGTGCCAAAGGCTTGTTGTGGGAAAAGAAAACCGTGCCACTAGCAGGTGCTTTCACCTCCTCTAGCAAACTGCAGTCGTAGGGGTTCAAAATATGTGCCAGCACATCACCTTCCGCTACAGAGTCGCCAGCATTCTTCATCCGATAGAAGATACCGGCCCTTCTGGCAATCACATTGCACAAATCCCCCTCGTCAAGCACCACCGACTCATAACCAGCATTTTTTGCCTTGTAGGTGATAATACCTTCCTTGTTGAGGAATCGCAAGATGGCATCCACGCTCTGCATACTGGTACTATCCTCCACATAGTTGGTCTGCCCCGCATACAGCGAGAAAGCCTTGCAGCCCCATATCTGCCAGTTGTAATTCAGCAAGGTGGTGTCGTAGGGCAACGGCTTGCGAACCGCAACAAACGGCAAGCCAAAACGAGCGGCAGTCGCCACTTCCTCATACCCCGTCTTGAGCATACGGACATGAGGCACAAAGTTGCCGGGCATATAGAAACTCGCCAACTGGATGCCATACTTGAAACCCTTGATGCGGTCAAACAGGGCTGCGGCGATGCGCTGGGTAGTCTCGCCCTTGTCATAGCCCGGGAACATACGGTTGATGTCTGTTCCGTCCATCGCCCAGAACCGCTTGTTCACGTTCATGGAGAAAGGATTGCACGACGGAATCACCAAGATGCTCTTGCCGTCTGCCAACTTGCCCTTGCGCTCCACCTCCGTCAGCTCAGCCACCGTACGAGCGCAAATGTACTGTTGCTGTATCTCGTCACCACGCATAGCCCCGACAATGGCCATGGTGTCCTCGCCACTGCCAAAGCGGTAGCCTATAATCTCGAAGTCGTCGCGATAGGGCGACTTCATCGAAAACAATATCTCTTTCTTCATTTATCTAATCGAAAGCCGAATGATTAATATTCCAATTACTCATGGTAGATTCTCGCCATCAACGAACCCTCATACACGATGGGGTATGCCCTTATGGTAAAGAGGTAGCCATCTACTGGTGACACGACCCTGCTTAGTACGTTTCCCGTCAGGGGCTCCATAATCTGTCCCAGTTCCTGACCCTTTCCTACCATCATGCCCGTCCGCAGTTCCGTGATGAACACTCCTGAGGTCTCTGCATTGAGGAAAGCAACCTTGTCGCCCTTGCACACCTTCGATTCGGCGAGTCCCTCTGTAGAGACATCCCCTTTCCACATCCCCATCTCCTTCATCAAGTGGAAGAGACCATCGGTCAAGTGATTGCACATCTTGTGGTTGATACGTTCGCCCACACCCATCTCCACAACGAGGCATTTTGTGCCCGTGGAGTTGAGCGAATGTGCCAGAGTTGCCTCCAGCACTGTGGCGGCATCGTGTACCCAGATGAAATCCACGCCCAGTTGTTGCGCCAACGGCACAAGCTCCTTTTCGTTGAGCACATTGATGCGCACTTGAGGTGTTTCCCTCAGATAGAGATTGCTGGAATGGATGTCGATGACGAGGTCGGCACCCTTTAGGTCTTCGATGATGGTATAGGCAGCCTGCTCGGCCATCGTGCCATTCTTGTTGCCCGGAAAGATGCGGTTCATGTCGAGATCGAAGTTGGGAATGCCTCTCTGTATGGTGTCGATGCCCAATGGGTTGAGGGCAGGATATATCTCCACAGTTCCGTCAAGCAACTCCAACTGCTCTTGTAGTCTGTGCGCCATCAGGAAACACACCATCTGACCTTCCAGTTCATCGCCGTGCGTACCTGTCACGATGCAGATTCTGCGTTTCCCTTCGCCATGAGAGATGATGTTCTTGCGAATCAAGTACCGCTCGTTGACAGGCAACTCGGTTGACAATATAGTTTTTATCATGAGTCTATTTCTTTTAATAATACATGCACTTCGGTTGTTTGCGAGGCACTACCGACGTAGATGCCACGGCTCACAGGGCAATCGGCGGCATCTCTTCCATGCGCCAGTTTGACATATCCCTGTTTGATTTCCGCATCATGGGTCGGGTCGAAGCCTACCCATTTCTTTCCGTCGCAGACCTCCACCCAGGCATGAGTCTCTCCCTCTCCTTCCATCATGCCACATACGTATCGTGCCGCCATGCCCTTAGTTCGGCAGATGGCGATCATCAAGTGGGCGTAATCCTGGCACACGCCTAGTCGCATCTCCAGCACCTTGGATGCCGGGGTGTCAGTGGTGGTCACCTTGGGCACGTATCTCATCATCTGATAAACATGATGGCAAATGTCGCATGCTTCATCGGGAATCGAACCAATTTCCGCCAAGTCGCTTTCCGAAAGGAAGGTGAGCGGTGTAGGTTCCCGGTAAACCATCAAGGGAATTGAATCGAGCGTTACCCGATAGTCGTCCATGCTCACAATACCCGTGCTGACATACACAAGGCTTTCATGATCCTCGTGCTGGCACCCATAGGCAATGCGGTTGCCCAACTGGTCTGTACCACGTTGCAAATGGAAATGAGGCGAGATAAGCAGATGCTCCTCCACAACCTCCATATAGGATCCAATCATGGGCAAGGCTCGGAGCAACACGGCATGCTGCTTTATTGGTTGACTGAACCCGACAACGGTCTGGTAGTTATAGATATATCTCCTCATACCAATACCAACTGGTTGACGTACTTGATGAGTTTCATCTTATAATCGGCGTCGTTCAGGTCGAAACGATCCTTTGCAATCAGTTCGTCGAGCTGATGATGGATGTTCTCGTCCAGAATTTCCTCCTTCTCCTGGCAATACCGCATCAACGACTCGTAAGCCAAGGCGATACGCTGGAACGGATAGCCGAAACGTATCAGCATGTCGAGGTTCTCCACGTTACGTCCTGTCATCATGATGTTGAGGGCGCGATGGTTGTGGATGCGCTGTTCGGCAGAACCCCAGAAGGCAAGCGACCAGTCGATGACAGGTTGCAACGAAGCCAAGTGCTTATCGCCAGCTTCCTTGCACTTCTTCATCAACGCCACACTCATCTCCAGATAGCTCAACGTCTCCGACATGATATCCTCACGCAAGAGGATGGCGTTGTCCATCGCATAGCTTTGCGCAGAGAACACCGAACCCGGATTCTTCTCGTCATAAAGCATGCCCAACGTAAACTCGTCGTTCGACTGATAGTTGCCCATCGCATCGAGCTTAGTCCAAAAAGCCTTGTAGTCATCGGGTTTCCCGTCTATCATCTCGTCACAACATTTGTTCAACTGATGAAGCGTGAGATAGACACGCATCTCGTATCTCCCCAACCAAAATAATCTGTTAGCCTTGGCGGCTGATATAATATCACTTTTTACCATAATGCAATTATAATATATGTATTTCCCCAGGATTCTTCACTCTTCTTTCTTCGCTCTTATTTCGTCATCACCCAGGTGTCCTTGAATCCGCCACCTTGCGAAGAATTGACCACAAAGGAGTCTGGATTGCGGGAGAAACGGGTCAAGCCGCTTTTCCACACCTTGGTCTCCTTGCCGCTCACCACAAAGGCACGCAAATCAGCCTTGCGCCAAACGAGCTTTCCATCCTCCAGAAGTTCCAAGTCCTTGAAATCGATTACCTCCTGGGCTATCCATCGTCTCGGGTATTTGACGATGAGCTGTTTCAGTTCCTCAAGCTTGTCTGGCTCCAGGTCAGAACCGAACACCACGCCATAGCCGCCAGCCTCGCTCACATCTTTGATGACCAGCCGGTCGATGTTGGCCAGCACGTAGTCATAGTCCTCTTTGAAATAAGGAAGATAGGTAGGCGCATTATGAAGGATTGGTTCTTCACCAAGATAATACTTCACCATTTTCGGCACAAAATAGTAGATTCCCTTGTCATCCGCCACGCCATTGCCGATGGCATTGATGAGAGCCACGTTGCCAGCCTTGTAAGCTTGCATCACGTTGGGGACACCCAACAAGGAAGATGCCTCGAACATCATCGGGTCCATGTACTCGTCGCTCACTCGTCGATAGATGCAGCCCACTCTCGTCTTCTCCCGATTCATACCCGCGTAATACACCTTGTCGTCCTCCACAAAGAGGTCGCCGGGGTAAGCCAATGTCGCACCCGTCTTCTCCGCCAAATAAGAATGCTCGAAGAAGGCAGAGTTGTATCTGCCAGGGGTGAGGATGACGGCGATGCCACGGTCTTCGTTCATGTCATCCATCATGTCACGCAACAAGTCGGCATAGTCGCGATTGTCGGCAACAGCGTTGTCGGCAAAGGTCGTTGGCGAAATCTTGCGAGTTATCATGCGGGCTATCATCGGATAGCTGGCACCCGAAGGTATGCGAAGGTTGTCCTCCAATACATACCAATGTCCGTCTTTTCCTTCCACCAAGTCGATGCCGGCAATGTGGGCATACACCTTTCCCATAGGACTGATGCCTTCGCATTGCGGCATATACCCTTTGGAGGAATAGACAAACTCCTCGGGCACAATCCCTTCCGCTATGATTTTCTTGTCGTGGTAAATGTCCCAAAGAAACATATTGAGAGCTTGCACGCGTTGCTTTAATCCACGCTCCAAATACTCCCAATCGTCCTTTGTTATGATTCTTGGCACAGAATCAAATGGAAAGAGTTGCTCATTGAACACTCCTTTCTTGTAAACACCGAATCGAACGCCAAATCGTTCCATCCACTTGTTTACCGTATCCCTACTGTCTGTCAATCCTTTTATGTTAATACCCATCATAATCTCTCTTGTCTATTTCTTTAATTATATTGTTAAAACTATCATTTTGTTATGTTTACGGCTACAAAATTATACATTTTGTCGGTGTTGGGCAAATGTTGTAAGATAAAAGAAAGATAGAAAAAGAAATAGGTAATAAATTGTTTTGTTTTTGCAATAAATAAATTGCATTTTGTAAGGAAAGCGGTTTTCTTTCATTACAAAATGCAATTTGATGTTGATTCTAAGAAAAAGGCGCTGATTCTGCCTTCTGTGGCATTTTTAGCCTATAGGTGCCAGCTTACTTCAACTCCTGTTTGAGTTTGTTGGCTGCCTTGTTGGCTGCGGCACGGGCTGCGGCGTTGGCGGCTTGGGCATTGGCTTTGCGTTGGTAACTCTGGATGTTGCCATGACTATCACGTAAAGCCAAGGAGTCGTTGTCGAAATATACGAACGAGAGCGTGTCAATGGTTGTCTTCTTGTTGAGCGCCACGCCGTTGATTTCGTGTTTTCCCTTCACCAAGAGCAACTTGCCATTATAGGCGTGCCATTCCGTGTATTGGGGTACTGGAGGGTATTCCACCGGACTATCGTCTTCCACGCTGCTGTTTTGCATCACCATCCCGACTGGTCGAACTTCTCCCATGCGTTTCAATGTGAAACCGTATTCCCGAGGCACCATGTAGGTCTCTACGATGCTGTCGGGCATATTGGCTAGGATGCGAGCCTGCTGGCGTTTGGAGAGGTGGGTGACATCACGCAGGTGGGGCATCACCTGGTAAGTCCAGGTGGCCTTCAACTTGTCCAAGTCGATGACCAAATCAGCGCCGTTGGGGGCTTCCTTGTCTGTGCAGGGGAGTACGCAAATCCAGTCTCCAATCTCGATGTTGCCGAACACCTGGTGATGGCGGTGGGCATCGAGGATGTTATACTTGACAGGGTTGCCGCCGCCGTTGGGCAGGAGTACGATGGTCGTGTCGGTGCAGCCCATGCACGCCAATCCATAGATAGCCTTGTCACCCTTGGCGGGTGTAGAGAGGCTGATGGGTAGGGTATCGTCCTGCTTGGGGGGCTTCGGACCGCGGTGGCAGGAAGCCAACGCCAAAGCGGTCGTTCCTATGATGATAAAAGTCTTAATTTTCATTATATCCATTCATTTTGTGGTGCAAAGATACGGCAAAATGAGATAAATACAAAATAAATCTCCAAAAGTTTTTATTCTTTGCAAGAAAAATCGTACTTTTGCACGGACAAAACAATAACTTAAATATTTGAGACAGAAAAATGTTAAGTAAGGATAGTAAGATTTACATTGCCGGACATCATGGCTTGGTAGGTTCCGCTATATGGAACAATTTGAAGAAACGTGGTTATAACAATTTGGTAGGTAGAAGCCATAAGGAGCTTGACTTGACTGACCAATATGCCGTTCAGAAATTCTTCGACGAGGAACGCCCCGACGCGGTAGTCTTGGCGGCGGCCTTCGTGGGCGGCATCATGGCGAACTCGCTCTATCGCGCCGACTTCATCATGCAGAACATGAAGATGCAGTGCAATGTGATCAGCAACGCTTATAGCCATGGGGTTAAGAAATTGCTTTTCCTCGGCTCTACTTGCATCTATCCTAAGGATGCTCCTCAGCCGATGAAGGAGGATGTGCTCTTGACATCGCCTTTGGAATACACCAACGAGGAGTATGCCATCGCCAAGATTGCCGGCTTGAAGATGTGCGAGAGTTACAATCTTCAGTACGGCACCAATTATATCGCCGTGATGCCTACCAACCTGTATGGCCCTAACGACAACTTCCATTTGGAAAACAGTCATGTGATGCCTGCCATGATGCGCAAGATTTACTTGGCCAAGTTGATACACGAGGGAGACTGGAAGAGCATCGAGGTCGATATGAACAAGCGTCCTATCAATCCTACCGACAAGCTCCGCGCTATCATCGGAGAGGGTAATGTGGATGGCTACAACGACCATGAACGTATCTTGAAAGCTTTGGAATTTTATGGCATTTATGATAACAAGGTGGTGCTTTGGGGTACAGGTAAGCCTTTGCGCGAGTTCTTGTGGAGCGAGGATATGGCTGACGCCAGCGTTCATGTGCTTCTGAATGTTGACTTCAAGGACATCATCGGCATCGAAAAGTATTCTTCTGTATTCTATGGTGCCAAGGTGGACGGCGCGGTCGATCGCAACAACTCGGAGGGACGTGGTGGCGCGATTCCTTCTCTTGGAGAGATTCGCAACTGCCATATCAACGTAGGTACCGGCAAGGAGTTGACTATCCGTGAACTCTCTGAACTGATCGTGAAGACCGTAGGGTTCGAGGGTATTGTGGAATTTGACGCAGACAAGCCTGACGGAACACTTCGCAAGTTGATAGACGTTAGCAAATTGCACTCCCTCGGTTGGACCCACAAGGTGGAAATCGAGGACGGTGTGGAGAAACTCTATGAGTGGTATCAGGAAAGTTTGAAAGACTAACTGTTGTTATATATAATAAGGTATAGCTATGGAAGTAATCAAAACAGACATAGAGGGTGTGCTTGTCATCGAACCGCGTGTGTTCAAGGATGCTCGCGGATATTTCTTTGAGAGTTTCTCGCAGCGGGAGTTTGACGAGAAGGTGGCACCAATCTTGGGGCATAGCGTCAACTTCTGTCAAGACAACGAGAGCATGTCTTCGTATGGTGTGATGCGTGGCTTGCATTTTCAGCGTCCCCCTTACACCCAGAGCAAATTGGTGAGATGTGTGAAAGGCGCCGTGCTCGATGTGGCGGTGGATATTCGCAAGGGGTCGCCTACCTATGGCAAGCATGTGGCGGTGGAACTGACGGAGGACAACCATCGCCAGTTCTTCGTGCCCCGAGGCTTCGCCCATGGCTTCTCTGTGCTGAGCGAGACGGCGGTGTTCCAATACAAGTGCGACGAGTTTTATCATCCGGAGGCCGACGGCGGTATCTCTATCTTGGATGATAGCCTGTGCATAGACTGGAAGATTCCGACCGAACATGCCATCCTCTCCGAGAAAGATACCAAGCACGACTTGTTGAAGGACTTCGACAGTCCTTTCGACATCAATATTGACCTTTATAAATAGTAAAATGAATATATTAGTAACAGGTGCCAACGGACAGCTCGGCAATGAGATGCGTATCGTTAGCAAGAATTCAGCCGACCATTACATCTTTACGGACGTGAACCAGGTGGAAGGCGTGGAGACTACCTATCTCGACATCACTGACATGGAAGCCATCCGCAAGATGGTGGAAGACAACGATGTCAAGGCGATTGTCAACTGTGCTGCTTGGACCAACGTGGATGCCTGCGAGGCCGACGAGAACTTGGCTGCTCTCGCTGAGAAGCTGAATGCCGATGCTCCCGAGAACCTTGCCAAGGCCATGAAGGAAGTAGATGGTTTGCTCATTCAGATTTCTACAGATTATGTATTTGGAAAGGAACCTTACAATGTGCCTTGTGGACCCGACCAGAAGGGAACTCCTACGGGTGTCTATGGAGCGACCAAGCTCCATGGCGAGCAGAAGATAATCGCTACAGGTTGCAAGTATGTCATCATCCGCACGGCGTGGTTGTATTCGGAGTTCGGCAAGAACTTCTGCAAGACCATGCTCAATCTGACCAGCACCAAACCGCAGTTGAAGGTAGTCTTCGACCAATGCGGCACTCCAACCTATGCGCTCGACCTGGCATGTGCCATCGAGGCGGTATTGGAAAAGGTGGAGGCTGCTTCCGATGCGAAGGAATATGTAGGAGTGTATCATTTCTCCAACGAGGGTGTTTGCTCCTGGTATGACTTCACGCAGATGATAGCACGTATCTCGGGACATACGGATTGTGATATCCGACCATGCTATAGTTCGGAGTATCCGTCGCCAGTGACCCGTCCTGCTTATTCCGTGCTCGACAAGCGCACCATCAAGGAGACATTCGGGGTGAAAGTGCCTTACTGGGTGGATTCCTTGGAGAAATGTATCGCTAACCTTTTAGAAAAGTAAAATATGAAAAGAAATATTGTTATCACAGGTGGTGCTGGCTTCATCGGCTCGCATGTCGTTCGTCTCTTCGTGAACAAATATCCTGAGTACAACATCATCAACCTCGACAAGTTGACCTATGCTGGCAATTTGGCTAACCTCAAGGATATCGAGGACAAGCCAAACTACAAGTTCGTGAAGATGGACATCTGCGATTTCGACGCTTTCTTGCAGTTGATGAAGGACGAGCATATCGACGGCATCATCCACTTGGCCGCAGAGAGCCATGTGGATCGTAGCATCAAGGATCCGTTCACCTTCGCCCAGACCAACGTCATGGGTACCTTGTCTTTGCTCCAGGCTGCCAAGACTTATTGGGAGAGCTTGCCCGAGGGATACGAGGGCAAGCGATTCTACCATATCTCCACCGACGAGGTGTATGGAGCCTTGCAGATGACACATCCAGAGGGCGTGCCGGCTCCCTTTACCACAAAGGCATCGAGCGACAAGAATCATGAGGCGTATGGTGAAGAGTTCTTTCTGGAGGCTACTAAGTACAACCCTCATTCCCCATACTCGGCATCCAAGGCAAGCTCCGACCATTTCGTCCGTGCTTTCCATGACACGTACGGTATGCCTACCATCGTGACCAACTGTTCCAACAACTACGGTCCGTATCAGTTCCCCGAGAAGTTGATACCGCTGTTCATCAACAATATCCGTCATCGCAAGCCATTGCCTGTGTATGGCAAGGGAGAGAACGTGCGCGACTGGTTGTACGTGGAAGACCACGCCCGTGCCATCGACATGATTTTCCATGATGGCAAGGTGGCTGAGACCTATAACATCGGAGGTTTCAACGAGTGGAAGAACATCGACATCATCAAGGTGGTCATCAAGACCGTTGACCGCTTGCTCGGTCGCAAGGAGGGCGAAGACCTCGACCTCATCACCTATGTCACCGACCGCAAGGGGCACGATATGCGTTATGCCATCGACTCCCGCAAGTTGCAGAAGGAACTGGGATGGGAGCCAAGTCTCCAGTTTGAGGAGGGCATCGAGAAGACCGTGAAGTGGTATCTCGACAATCAGGAATGGATGGACAACGTGACTTCCGGTGACTACCAGAAGTATTACGACAATATGTACAAAGACAGATAACTCAACATTCAAAAACCAACATTAGAAACAGGGATGACAAATCAAGCAACACACTCTCTGCCGGCGTGGGCAGAAATCGAATATACAGCGTTATGTAAGAACCCTTATCTCTCTGCTCCTTTCTTTGTTCCCAAGGAGTCGAAGGTGTACCTTTGCCGCGAGGACGGAAGTAGAAAGGAGGCGCGTATCTTGTACTTGGTGTTTAAGCCTACGGACGCTGCCGAGGATGCGGAATGGGAGGATGACCCTGTGCCAGGAGAAAACTGGGTGACTGTCCTTGGCGATGATGACGAGGAGATAGAACCCGTGAAGGTCAACTATCTTGACATGGACTTGGAAGACCTCTTGCAGGTGGTGGAGGAAGATGATGCCACCATCACCTTCGACATCGACTGGTACGAGGGAGATGTAAAAATCGAAAAGGCCGAGCGAAAAGGCACCCTGTATGTTTGCAAGAAGGAAGACTTCGGCGACGAGGGGGTGGCGATGACATTCGTGCCTAAGAAAGGCGGCAACTCGTTCACCATGCGCCTGCAGATACCTTACCTCGGGTTCTCTCTGTACGACAAGGAGGGCAATAAGTTGCATGGCGATGTGGAGATCCCGCACGACAAGGTGGATGACTACAGCTACGACTTCGTGGGTGATGACAGCAACGACCGATTCTCGTTGCATCTCGACAACGACAAGTTGGTGTATATGTGTGTGCTTCGTCAGCATGAGGGCAAGTTGGTGGTACGCGACCAGCGTGAGCGTCTGGCCGTCGTGGACGAACTGCCTAGCGAGGGAAAACTCTCTGAGTTGATGATGAATGCCCACGAGGCTTTGGTGAAGAATAAGAATTATCGTTGGCGTATCACCCTGAGTGGTACATCGTTGGAGGCGGAAAGCGAAGAGGTGTTCGTCGTGGAACCTACAGCCTTGGGCAACTATGCCTATGAACAGTTCTTGAAGGCTGATGGCAATATCGACGAGTTGGGTGGCCATTTGGTATCCTTGGAGCAGAAGTATGCCTTTCAGTGGTTTTGGTTGAAGGACGAGGACTGGTGTCATGACAACGCCATGTTCGAGATGTTCATGAAGCAGTTGGTGGCGTTCTCTTACATCAATCAGAAACCAATCCAGGGCGACCAGTTGCAGGCGCGTAACAACAAGCGTAAGATACGCCGTTGCGCCAGGATGATACTGGCTCACCAGGCAGGCGAGCTTAGCCTTTGGGACGAGGACGAGGAGGCGCGCAAGGAAATCTTGCATTTCTTTAGCACCTATCACAAGGAGTTTACCGAGGCATTGGAAAATACAGAGGGAGAATCGTGAAATTCGTAAAATAATGCAATATTTGCAAAAAAACGACTGAATAGGCTGATATTCGGATTTTTTTCCCTAATTTTGCACCTTGGTAAAATGTGTGTCTTCCGCAAGTTGGTGTCAGCAAGCGGAGTACACGGATAATTAGCAGAAAATAGATTTTAAAATAATGAAGAAGAAAATTCAGTTCAGTCTCGTCTATCGAGACATGTGGCAGAGCTCCGGTAAGTTCCAGCCACGCAAAGACCAGTTGGCTAAGATTGCGCCAGTAATCATCGAAATGGGCTGCTTCAGCCGTGTGGAGACCAATGGTGGCGCTTTCGAGCAAGTTAATCTTCTCGCAGGCGAGAACCCTAACGAAGCTGTGCGTGCATTCTGCAAGCCTTTCAACGAGGCTGGCATCAAGACCCACATGCTCGACCGTGGTCTGAACGCTCTTCGTATGTATCCTGTGCCAGACGATGTACGTGCCCTCATGTACAAGGTGAAGGCTAAGCAGGGTACCAACATCACCCGTATCTTCGATGGCTTGAACGATGTCCGCAACATCATTCCTTCCATCAAGTGGGCTAAGGAAGGTGGCATGACTCCTCAGTGTGCCCTCTGTATCACCAACTCTCCTGTTCACACACTCGAATACTATATGAACATCGCCGACCAGCTCATTGCTGCTGGCGCGGAGGAAATCTGCTTGAAGGATATGGCTGGTATCGGTCAGCCAGCATTCCTCGGCAAGCTCACCAAGATGATCAAGGACAAGTATCCTGAGATTGTCATCCAGTATCACGGCCACTCTGGCCCAGGGCTCTCCATGGCTTCTATCTTGGAGGTTTGCCAGAACGGTGCCGACATCATTGATACAGCCATCGAGCCATTGTCTTGGGGTAAGGTCCATCCTGATGTCATCTCTGTTATCAGCATGTTGAAGAACGAGGGCTTCGAGGTTCCAGAGATTAACATGAGCGCATACATGAAGGCTCGTGCCTTGACGCAGGAGTTCATCGACGAGTGGCTTGGCTATTTCATCAACCCAGGCAATAAGATTATGTCTTCATTGTTGCTCGGTTGCGGTCTTCCCGGCGGTATGATGGGCAGTATGATGGCCGACCTCGGCGGTATGCGCCAGACCATCAACAACATCCGCAAGAAGAAGGGCGAGGAGGAATTGTCTATGGACGACCTCTTGATCAAGCTCTTTGACGAGGTGGAGTATGTATGGCCACGTGTAGGTTATCCTCCATTGGTAACTCCGTTCAGCCAATATACCAAGAACATCGCCCTCATGAACCTCCTTACCATGGAGCAGGGCAAGGGTCGCTTCGTGATGATGGACGACTCTATGTGGGGTATGATTCTCGGCAAGAGTGGTAAGATTCCTGGCACCATCGACCCTGAGTTGGTGGAGTTGGCTAAGAAGCAAGGCCGCGAGTTTACGGACGTGGACGCTCATACATTGCTCACCGATGCCCTCGATGACTTTAAGAAGGAGATGGACGAGAATGGTTGGGACTACGGCCAGGACGATGAGGAACTCTTCGAACTCGCCATGCACCCGGAGCAGTATCGCAACTACAAGAGTGGCCAGGCTAAGAAGAACTTCCTCGCCGACCTCCAGAAGGCCAAGGATGCCAAGCTTGGCACTACATTGACTCCTGCGCAGCTCGCCGAGTTCAAGCACGCCAAGGCTGATGCCATCGTGGCACCGGTGGCAGGACAGATATTCTGGGAGTTCCAGGGCGAGGGCGAGTGCCAGCCGGCAGTGGAGCCTTACATCGGCAAGGAGTACAAGGAAGGCGATGCTTTCTGCTACATCCTCGCACCATGGGGTGAGTTTGAGACAATATCGGCAGCTCTCGGCGGCAAGCTCGTAGAAATCAATGCTAAGCAGGGCAGCAAGGTTCGCAAGGGCGATGTCATCGCTTACATTGAGCGCACCGCAGAGTAATTAATGATAATGTTAAATGTTAAGTGTTAAATGTTGAGTTGTTCTTTCTTGCTGAAAGAAAAGGAAACTTATAGCGTCTGCCTTAATTTAACATTTAACATTCAACATTCAACATTGAAAAGATGAATTATCAAGCAATTATTGATAAGTACTATCCCGAGGATAATGAACTTCGTCATATCCTCATCACACATAGCCAATCTGTAGCGCGAAAAGCGCTACAGATTGTTTCGTATCATCCTGAGTTACACTTGGATGTCCGGTTTGTAGAGGAAGCGGCCATGCTTCACGACTTGGGAATCTTTCTCACTGACGCCCCGGGCATACAGTGCTTTGGTTCCCAACCTTATATCTGCCATGGCAGGCTGGGAGCGGACATCATGCGCAAGGAAGGCTATGAACGCCATGCTCGTGTATGTGAACGCCATACGGGGGCTGGAATCACTTGCGAGGAGATAGTAAAGCAGAGCTTGCCTTTGCCCCATCAGGATTTCCTTCCTGAGACTCTGGAGGAGAAGGTGATTTGCTATGCCGACAAATTCTTCAGCAAGACACACCTCGACCGTGAGAAAACCATCGGGCAAGCAGAGAAAAGCTTGGCGAAGTTTGGCAAGGACGGGGTAAGGCGTTTCCAGGAATGGGAACGGATGTTTGAATAAACACCAATTTTTTTGAATGAGAAAACAATCGATTATAGTACTTCTGTTTGTTACCGCTGCTTGTGTGGTGGCAAACTCATCCATGCCTGGACCTAGGAAGAAGAAAAAGAAGACGGCCGACGAGGCTCTGACGGTGGGCGACTCTGTGTATGTCGATTCGCTGGGCAATGCCGTCGGCGATTCTTTGGGCAGTTCCGAGGCAGACACACTGAGCATGGACTCTCTGCAGAAGGCTATATGGAAACATAATAAGGTGGTAGATGACAGCATCCGCTTGGATAGCATCAACCGAAAGAAATCGGGTGGTGTCGATGCGCCTGTCGAATATACCGCCGAAGACTCGCTGGTCTATGATGCTCCCAATAAGATAGCTCATCTCTATGGCAACTCGAACGTGAAATATACCAACATGGATCTCACAAGCGATAAGATAGCCATGGATATAGATAAGAGTAATGTGAGGGCTACGGGCACTACGGACTCGACTGCGGAAGGTGGAGTCAAGGGAAAGCCTGTCTTCAAGATGGGTTCCGACACTTACGACACCGATACCATCAAGTTCAACTTCAAGAGTAAGAAGGCTCTTATTAATAATGTATATACCGAGCAGCAGGATGGCTTCCTGACGGGCGCAAAGTCGAAACGCGACTCTTCGGGTGTCATCTACTTGCAGCATGGACGATATACCACTTGCGATGACCCGCATCCGGACTTCTACATCTCGCTGTCTCGTGCCAAGGTGCGCCCCGGCAAGGATGTGGTGTTCGGACCTGCCTATTTGGTGGTATGTGATGTGCCTATGCCATTGGCAATCCCATACGGATTCTTTCCTTTCACCAAGAGTTATTCGAGTGGTTTCATCATGCCGACATACGGTGACGAGAACGACCGTGGCTTCTATCTCCGTGATGGTGGCTACTATTTCGCCATCAACGACAAGTGGGACTTGAAACTCTTGGGTGAAATCTATACCAAGGGCTCCTGGGGTATCTCGGCAGCGAGCAACTATCGCAAGAGATACAAGTATTCGGGCAGCTTCTTTTTCAGTTACCAAGATACCAAGACGGGCGACAAGGGTATGCCCGACTTTGCGGAGCAGGAGAGTTTCAAGGTGCAGTGGAGCCATCGTCAGGACTCGAAGGCAAATCCGTACAGTTCGCTGTCGGCAAGCGTCAACTTCGCTACTTCGAGCTATGAGCGCAACAATCTCAATTCGCTCTACAATCCGCAGACGATGACGCAAAGCACACGTACCTCCTCTGTCAGTTGGAGTACGAGCTTCTCCAGCATCGGGCTGTCGCTGAGTGCCACCGCCAACCTCTCGCAAAACATGCGTGACTCTAGTTTGGCGGTCACCCTCCCGGACCTCAACATCTCCATTTCCCGTTTCTATCCGTTCCGTAGGAAGAAGATGGTGGGCGACGAGAAGTGGTATGAGAAGATTGCGTTGAGCTATACAGGACACATCAGCAACTCCATCAACACGAAGGAAGACAAGTTTATGCACAGCAACTTGATCAAGGACTGGCGCAATGCTTGGCAGCATCAGATACCTGTGAGTGCATCGTTCACGCTCTTCAAGTACATCAACGTGAACCCAAGTTTCAACTTCACCGACCGTATGTACACCAATAAGGTGACAAAGTCGTGGGATGCGCAAAAGCAGGTGGAGGTGAGTGATACCACCTATGGATTCCACAATGTATATAACTGGAACATGAGTGTGGGTATGTCAACCAAGCTCTATGGTTTCTGGACTCCTAACCGTAAGATTTTCGGTGACAAGATACAGGCGATTCGCCATGTCGTCACGCCGACCGTAAGTTTCAGCTACGCACCTGACTTCGGGGCTTCTCGATATGGATTTTGGGATACTTACCAGAAGACTGATGCGGATGGAAACGTGTCGTTGGTGAGCTATTCTCCTTATTCGAACGCTTTGTATGGTGTGCCGGGAAAGGGCAAGACGGGAAGCGTCTCTTTCACGCTTGGCAACAACTTGGAGATGAAGGTGAAGAGCGACAAGGACTCTACGGGATTCAAGAAGATCAGTCTGATAGATGCGTTCGACATCAACATGAGTTACAACATGGCTGCCAAGGTGCGTCCTTGGAGCGACATGAACATCAACCTGCGTCTGAAGTGGTGGAAGAACTACACGTTCAACATGAACGCCGTCTTCGCTACCTACGCTTATGAACTGGATGAGCAAGGCAATCCATACGTCGGCACTCACACGGAGTGGGGCAAGGGACGCTTCGGGCGTTTCCAAGGTATGTCGCAGAATCTCTCGTTCACGCTGACACCAGAGAAACTTGCCAAACTTTTCAGTGGGAAGAAAGATGACGACGATGCCAAGAACAGTCGCAAAAGCGATGACGACGACGAGGGCATGGACACCGACATAGAGAGCAACGTGGACGATGACCTGGAGAAAGGAAAGACTGGAGCCAAGAAGAGCGGAAAGGCGAAAACCGACTCCGACGGCTATATGGCGTTCAACATCCCTTGGTCGTTGACCTTCGGCTATGGTATCACGATGCGTGAGGATACTCGCAAGGAGAAATTCAACACGCAGTCGATGCGCTATCCTTATAAGTTCACGCAGACTCTCAATATGAGTGGCAACGTGAGAATCAGCGATGGCTGGAACATCAGTTTCTCTTCCGGCTACGACTTCGACAACCACAAGATCAGTATGACCACGGCAAGTTTGCAGCGCGACCTTCACTGTTTCAACATGAGTTGCTCGGTCGTTCTAGCTCCATATACCAGCTACAACTTCACCTTCCGTTGCAATGCCTCCACCTTGACGGATGCCTTGAAGTATGACAAGCGAAGCGGCTATTCCAATGCCGTGCAGTGGTATTAGAAGTTGATTTTTTTGCCCCCATGTTGATAGACATAAAGAAAGAAGATATGAGAAAGATTGCAATGTTTTTGATGTTGATGCTCCTCGCGGTGCAAGGAGTTTCGGCTAAGTCGGCAAAAGACTTGATTAATGAGTATAAGGCAAAGGATAAGGCTGAATATACGTATGTGTCGCCTGCCATGATGCTCTTGGCAAAGGTGGCTGTGGCGAAGTATGACAAGGATGTGGCCAAGGCCATCGACAAGGTGACGGGAGTGCGTATCCTCAAGTTGGATGCGTGCAAGACCAAATACAAGAAGAAGTTCTTGAAAGAGCTTGACAACTTCGACGAGGGGGAGTATCAGCCTTTGGTGATGAAGGACAATGCCTACGATGGTTTCCGGGTGTTGGTGAAGGCTGATGCCGATGCGCTGTCTGAGGTCGTGGCTTACAAGGCCAACTATGACAACTGTCTGTTGATACAGGTGGAAGGCAAGATAGCCATGGACGATATTCAGAAGCTATTGGAAGGTACCAAGGTTCTTGAGGGAATGAAATAAAAAGAAGGGCAAGCTCCACATTCGGAACTTGCCCTTTCTACTTATAATCTCTCTCACTGTAAAATATCTTGTCTTTTTACTTGCTAAGGCACATGCGATGGTTGATGTCTGCTACCTCGGGGATAGAGCTAACGACGTGCTTCAAGAACATACCCATGCAAAACACCATACCTGAAAACATAACTGCGGCGAAAGCCAAAGTAAAAATAGTCATCATAATTTTATTATCCTTTATAAATTAGTAATTGTTGTTTCAATCTTTTTACGAGTGCAAAGTTAATGCTTTTTAGCGGAATTACCATATTTTAAAGGATGAAATATGTCTTGCAGATGTATTTCTTGATGTAGGTCAACAAGGTACAGAAAACCTCGGAAATGCCATAAAATAAGGGGATTTCGGTGATATGCTTACTATATGAAAGGGATGTGTCGGCGTTGGTGTTATATCGGAAACGGTTAACAACTTTTTGTGAATAATATGTAAGGAAAAGTATCGATGTGCTTTTCCTGCTTTCTCTCTTGTGAGATTGGAAAAAAATATGTAATTTTGCAGACCTATAACGTATAATCAAAAAATAATGGGAAGAAATAAGTTTTCGGCAAGAGAAATCAAGGAGATAGGAAAGTTGCTTCGTGTCAAGAATGTCAGCAACCGCGCCCAACAGAAATTGGTGCGCCACGACCTTAGGGTGAATTTCGAGTTTAACATCTCTGACTTCAATGAGCCTGGCAAGGCTTTCGGGGAGGAAGAACTGCAAGATGCCATCAAGCGTGGTATTATCCAAGTCTTGGACGATGCTACTATCGAGGCTATGAAGGCAAAGCGTGCCCGTGACAAGGCGCGTGATGAGGCTCAACGGCAGAAAGCTGCTATCGAGAGTGGTGAGCAGACTGACTGGCAGGAGGCGATGAAGCAATGGAATGACTGGGAGGAAAGTCATAAATAGTTTTACTTTCGGAATTCAAATAGAACAAGATGAAGGGAATATGTGATTTCTTTTCCCGGTATGTGGGAGCAATCGTTTTGCTGACAGCGGCTGTGTCGCTGTTGGTACCAGCTAGTTTCAACTGGCTGGACGCTGTCTATATCAATCCCTTGTTGGGGCTGGTGATGTTTGGCATGGGCTTGACGCTCAAGCCTGCCGACTTCAAGGTGGTGTTCAGCCGTCCTAAGGATGTCATCATCGGTTGTCTGGCGCAGTTTATCATCATGCCCCTCACGGCGTGGGGACTCGCCAAGGGGTTTCATCTGTCTCCAGAGTTGGCGCTTGGGGTCATCTTGGTGGGGTGTTGCCCCGGGGGAACTGCCTCCAACGTGATGACTTACTTGGCGAAGGGCGACTTGGCTCTGTCCGTGGGGATGACAGCCACCAGTACGGTGCTAGCTCCCTTTCTCACTCCGCTTCTCACCAAGTTGATGGCAGGAACTTTCGTTCAGGTGGATGCCCTCAGCATGTTCTTCTCCATCGTTCAGGTGGTGATACTCCCGATAGTGGTAGGTTTCATGGTGCAGAAGTATCTGCCTAAGTTTACGTCTCGTGCCGTCGGTTATCTGCCTGCCTTCTCTTCCTTGGCGATAACCCTTATCGTGGGCATCATCGTGTCGCATAATGCGGAGAAACTCTTGATAAGCGGCTTGCTCATCATCCTTGTGGTGATGCTCCACAATATCTGTGGCTTGTTGCTGGGCTTCTCCATAGGCAAGCTGCTCAAGTTGGAATACAAGAAGTGTGTGGCTATCAGCATCGAGGTAGGTATGCAGAATTCGGGTTTGGCCAGTTCGCTCGCCACGCTCCATTTCGCCACCTTTCCGATGGCTACCATCCCCGGTGCCATCTTCAGCGTATGGCACAACATCAGCGGCGCTTTGATGGCAAGGGTGTATAGTAGCAAGGCAAGGGTTTAAGTGGGTAAATGAATTGTCGCGACACTGTCACGACAATTCATTTACCCCAAGTTGTTTCTTTGCCATTTCTGTAACGGTGTCGATTAGTTCTTTGGCTGGTTCAACTAAGGGAAGAACTTCTGTCGCCATGTCAAGAATATGACGGTCTTCATAGTCGCCTGTCAAACGTAGTGAGAATAGCTGATTGAAAATTTTGCCATACTTTTTATCGATGATATTGTTCTTGAGAAATGCCATTCCGAACATTTGTATTACACCATTATGAGTGCTTGCTTCATACTTATAGGAGATAAGCAACGCTGAAACGGCATAATAGGCGGCATAATAAAGACGATTAGCTGCTGTTTCCACAAATCCGTTCTCAATGGAGCCAACTGCTTCCTTGTAAGTTCGGTTTGCCTTTTCGATTCGATATTTTACGACTTCGATTCTGTCTATGTCCGAAAGTAATCCTTTTGTCATATAGCAATCCCTTCTCTGCTAACGTTGTGGTTAAATAAAGTGTGATGGTTCTCATTCCATTCTTTTTGCGAGAATAGCACAGGGTTGATGATTTCATCAATGTCCCAACCCAATTCCCTGAGAGGATAGGAATACTTGTCATAGTCTTGCAATGTAACTTTAGGTTTGTCAAGCAAGATGAGTATATCCCAATCACTCCCCTCATGCTCTGTGCCTCTGGCACGTGAGCCGAAGAGAATAGCCTTTGCATGAGGGTCTATCTCATGCAATTTATTGTGCATAGCTTCTATGATTCGTTTCTTCTCCATACAAATCGTTGTATATTTATAGCTGTTAATCTGCCGCAAATTTACTACTTTTCTTCCGATTTCCCAAATATTTTATATAATAATGTGGCGTTCTCGATTCTTTTTTGTATTTTTGCAAGCGATAAGGGGCTTGTGGCTCATAGCCAACGGCTCCCATCACAACAAGATGTATAACAATTAAAATAAAAATAAGAAACAGAAAGAACAAAACTTTAGACATATTATAATATACAAGCGTTTACGATTATTTGGAGTCTCTTGAAATTTGGCGATTGAAAATAGACTGTACATTGTAAATATAAGTAGATGCTCACGCTCATAAGGCGTGGGCTAAACTTATCAATGTACAGCAGGTCACGCCAAATACCTTAGAGACTGATGAGTGAGGCTTACGCCTTTCTTGTCTCTTCTCCTCAACAAGGTATCTGATGACGACCTGCTCATTCCGATAAAGTTTACGCTCTCGAAACCTTATGGCGGCAAGGAAGATGCAGGGGAATGCAAGATATTCTTTGTCCCCATTGTCGTACAAAGAATAAAATGCAATCTTATGACAGACATTGAACTGAAAAATCTAAAGGACAACCTTTGGCATTCCGCAGACATGCTGCGTGCTGGTGCCCATTTGGCTGCCAACAAATATAGTCAACCTATCCTTGGTCTCATCTTCCTCCGTTATGCCGATGTGCTCTACAAGCAGCATAAGGCTGAGATAGATGAGGAATACGACCGTTACAAAGGCTCCCGAATGGAGCGTGAATATAAGGACATTGCTGTGGAGAAGTGTGGCTTCTTCCTACCTGAATGTGCCTACTTCGATTATATCAACAATGCACCCGATGATGCCCACAAGGCGGTGCTCGTAAAAGAGGCGATGGAGGCTATCGAGCGGGAGAACCCTCGCATGGCTGGTGTGTTGCCCAAGGAAGTGTATGGTCAGTTGGTGCCTGAGGAGGAACCTGAGTTGTTGAGCCGCATCGTGCGTGTGTTCAAGGATATTCCCGAAAACATCGGCATCGACATCTTCGGTCAGATTTATGAATACTTCCTTGGCAACTTCGCCTTGGCTGAGGGGCAGGGTGGCGGAGCCTTCTATACGCCTGCTTCTGTCGTGCAATACATGGTGGAAGTACTTCGTCCTGTCACTGGCGACAAGAAGTTTCTCGACCCGGCTTGCGGTTCGGGTGGCATGTTCGTTCAAGCAGCTCGCTATATGCACCGCCACAATGCCACCAACCAAGATATGATGAGCTTCCGTTGCTATGGCGTGGAGAAAGAACCCGATACCGTGAAGCTGGCGAAGATGAACTTGCTGCTCAACAATGTGCGAGGCGAGATAACCGAGGCAAACTCATTCTATAGCGACCCTTACAATGCTTTCGGACAGTTCGACTATGTGATGGCAAATCCTCCTTTCAATGTCGATGAAGTGGTGTTCGACAAGGTTTGCGACGATGCCCGATTCAATACATACGGCGTGCCTCGCAACAAGACGAAATCAGCGAAAAAGGCAAGCGACAAGAAAGAGACCGTGCCGAATGCCAACTATCTTTGGATAGGTTACTTTGCCACGGCTCTGAATGAGAC
>CAVGEN010000086.1:0-13801 GCA_963628185.1 Waltera intestinalis
TTAAAGGTTTTGATGAGTTATCGGAAGAAAAGAGGGCAAAAAAGCACTTTTCTCTCTAAATACTTGCATATATTGCACAAAATTTGTAATTTTGCGCACGATTTCAACGGTTAAGAAAAAACTAGCAGTTTTACACCTTATTATATATAAGGACAGCCGTTATTATAAAACAAAAGTATAAAGATAACAATGACTCACAATTTGTTAAAAGGCAAGCGTGGCATCATCTTCGGTGCACTCAACGAGGATTCCATCGCTTGGAAGGTAGCCGAAAAGGCTGCTGAGGAAGGTGCAACTATCGCACTCAGTAACACAGCCATGGCACTTCGCATGGGTACTCTCGACAAACTCGCTGAACAAATCAACGCTCCTATCATCGCAGCTGATGCGACTAGCGTAGAAGACTTGGAAAAGGTATTCACTGAGGCACAAGAAAAGCTCGGTGGCAAGATTGACTTCGTGCTCCACTCTGTAGCCATGAGTCCCAATGTACGTAAGCACCGTACATACGACGACCTCGACTACAATTTCTTGAACAAGACTTTGGATATTTCTGCCATCTCTTTCCACAAGATGTTGCAGGTAGCCAAGAAGTTGGATGCCATCAACGAGTGGGGTTCTGTGGTAGCCCTTACCTATGTGGCTTCCCAGCGCACATTCTTCGGTTACAACGATATGGCTGATGCCAAGAGCATGTTGGAAAGTATCGCCCGTAGCTTCGGTTACATCTATGGCCGCGAGAAGCACGTTCGTGTCAACACCATCTCCCAGAGTCCTACAGCCACTACAGCCGGCAAGGGAATCAAGGACATTGAGAACATGATGGACTTCGCCGACAAGATGTCACCTCTCGGCAATGCCGTAGCAGAAGATTGCGCCAACTACTGTGTGATGATGTTCTCCGACTTCACTCGCAAGGTGACCATGCAGAACCTCTTCCATGACGGCGGTTTCTCTTCCATGGGAATGAGCCTCCGTGCCATGAACCAGTATTCCAAGGACTTGGCTCCTTACGAGGACGAGAACGGCAAGGTTATCTACGGATAATCCATACCTCATATACATGATTACATATATGAGTATCAAGGAAAAATATAACCAGATAGACCTCGCCAAGCGACAGAAGCTTGGCGAGGTTATCCGTTTTGCGATAGTTGGCGGTGTCGCCACCATCCTGCAATACGTCATCTACCTTGCCGCCATGCCACTATTGGCAAACCTCATCCCAACCCTGGGAGAAAGCGACCATACCTTGGCGACCATCGCCAACACCCTGGCTTACATCATCAGTTTCATCTTCAACTTCATCGCCAGCACCCGCTACACCTTCAAGGTGAAGGCAAACGCCAAACGAGGAGCAGGGTTCACCTTCTCGCATATCGTGAACTACAGTTTGCAGACCCTCTTCCTCAACCTATTCGTGGGTCTAGGACTGATGAAACAGATAGCTATGATACCGACCCTCTGCATCTGCATCCCTGTCAACTTCCTGCTCGTCAGATTCTTCCTCAAGAAATGAATAACGAATAGGGAAGAGGGAAGAATTCAATCATAATATACATGAAAAAGGTATTCCATATATTCAAAATCAGAAAAGAAGAGAGATGGCTGAGCATCCTCCTACTCTTGTTGCTTGCCATCCTCAACGGTCTGGTTATCAGCAAATACTACGCCCCCTTCACAGAGATAACGGGCAATTACTACAAGAATTTCATCCGTCACTTCTGTGTGTCGGGCTTTGACCCGCTCACTTACTGGGTATTGAGCGACTGGAATGCCGCATACAATGTATATCGCCATCCTCTGTTGGCATTCTACATGTACGTACCATACCTCATCAACATGGGACTGATGAAATTGACAGGCTATAACTGCGCCTTGTTTATAGCCGTTGCCATCCAACTATTCTGTGCCTTTTACTCGATGATATTCATCCACCGCATCTTCCGCGACGTAGTCGAACTAGGCAGAACGACCGCCCACGTGCTCACCATCTTGTTCTTCTCTTTCGGTTACGTGATGGTGACAAGCATCGTACCCGACCATTTCGTCATTTCCATGATGCTACTGATCTTGGCACTCTACGTGTCAGGCAGAAGGTTGAAAAACCACCACCAGTTCAAGATATGGCAAAGCGTCCTGTACTTCTTGCTGACCGCAGGAACATCGCTCAACAACGGCATCAAGATATTTTTCTCAGCCCTGTTTGTCAACGGTAAGAGATTCTTTCGTCCCAAGCACCTCTTGCTGGCAGTCGTCCTGCCAGCAGGATTACTGTGGGGATTCTGCCGCTGGGAATACCGCGTCTTCGTCTGGCCGAACGAGATGGCTCGCAAGGAGGCAAAGGCCAAGAAAATCGCAGAGAGATCCAAGACCCACCATATACAGAAAGCCAGCCAACAAGCCCAAAAGGGAGCCAAGCGCAAGAAAGTTCCCAAGATGGGAAAGCCGATGCTGAACGTCGGATTTATGAAATGGACCGACGCCACGACAGGACGTGGAGAATCCATCGTAGAAAACTTGATGGGGGAATCCATCCAATTGCACCAAGACTATCTCTTGGGAGACGAACTTCGCCATCGCCCGATGATAGTCAATTACCGCCATTGGTGGAACTATGCCGTCGAGGGAGCCATTGCCGTCTTGTTTCTAGCAGGCATCTGGATAGGTAGAAAGAGTAAGTTTCTCTGGCTCGTCATGTCATATTTCGCACTAGACATGTTGCTCCATATCGGTTTGGGCTTTGGCATCAACGAAGTTTACATCATGACAGCCCATTGGATATACGCCTTGCCTATCGCCATCGCCTTTTTGATGAAAGGCATCAATGAGAAATACGGAGAGAGATACGGCAAATATCTCGTTGGCGTCGTCGGCGCACTTGCCTTATACCTATTATTATATAATGGAGGGCTTATCGTCAGCTACTTCACCTAAGGCAAACCGGCCTACACATGTCTGTCCTTCCCCAGCCATTTGCTGAGACGCCGTCTCACAGCCTTGGTTATGATGGAGAAGTTACCATATTTAAGATTCAGGACGAGTTCTTCCAAGGAACGTCCTACCTTAATCCAAGGATGCCCCCAAGCATTCGTCCTGTAGAGACGTTCCTTGTAATCCACATTCTCCACTATATACCTAGGATGGCGCAACGGAAACTCCAGTTCATACCGTTTCATCGTAAATATCCTGCGATAGGCCTTCGGCGTGGTCTTCATGCTCCCCGAGAAATGGGTGGAGTTGTCCGACAGCCCCAAGTTGTTGATGAGATTCTTGCATGGCATGATGGCAAGGCCGGAGTTGAGCAACATCGAAGCCCAGAAAATACTCTCATAGTATTCCTTTCCACTCAGTTGATGCTCCTGGCACATAGGGAGGAAATCCTCGCGATACCTGCGTTGGCGAACCAACGACCGAAGTCGTTTCATCGCCTGCTTGTCCTGTAGGAAAGCATAGTCGCCCTCCCACTTGTCGATCACCCTTCGCCAGGAAGCCCATCCCCAGATGGCAAAGATGGAAGTGAAGAAATAACTATCCTCGCAGTCTGGCGTCACCTCGTCCTCGTTGAACCCGGCAATCATCGAGATACGATCGTCATGCTCATAACGTTCAAGCATCTCCTTACAGAAAGGAAAGAACGACTGCGACGGAACGTCATCATCCTCCAAGACGATGCACTTGTCCACCAAGGAGAACGCCCATTTCTGCGACAGGTACTCCGAGGGGTCGCAACCTTGGTTTTTCTCTTGATAGGCACGATGCACCTCACATTCCCAGTCGATGTTCTCGTCCGCCGCGATAGCACGACACGCCTCTATACCAAGCATGTCCCTCTCGCCTCGCGGACCGTCCTGATACAGGAAAAGTTTGGAAGGACGAGCCTTTCTCACCTCGTCGAACACTTGTTGGAAATGGTCGGGCCGATTGAAGAAAAGCATCAACACGGCCACATCAATCTTGGCAGGCTGTTTATTCATGACATATTCAATTTTAGCGCAAAGATAGCCAATCTTTTCGGAATTACAAAGCAAAATGCACATTTTCTACTCTTCCTTACACACTTATACAGAATATTTTCGTACTTTTGCAACCAAATTAAGAAAAAACGATGAAGAATATATTCAAGATTAAGAAGGAAGAGAGGCTGCTTGCCTTAGCATCCATGTTGGTGTTTGCTACATTCAACATGCTTCTACTACACTCCTATCCCAACAATTTCTTCAAGGCTGGCAAGTTAGGCTTTTGGAGCATCTTCTACAAGCACTTCACGGTATCTGGCTTTGACGCCTACTCCTATATCTTCTTGTCAAACGAGAAAATATACTATGAGTTGTCACGTCATCCTCTATTCAGCGTACTTCTCTATCCCGGCTATTGGCTCAACCAAGCCCTTATGGACCTGACGAGCAACAACTGCGCCACCTATATCATGGCAGTGATGCTAGTGATTTGTGCCACCTTCTGTGCCATATTCTTTTTCCGCATCTGCCGTGAGTTGATTTCGCTGAGCAGACTGGACAGCCATATCCTTACGGCATTCTTCTTCTCGTTCGCCTCCATTCTTCTAACGACAATAGTACCCGACCACTTCTGTTTCTCCATGCTCTGCCTTTTGGTTTCCATCTATATCATAGGAAGCAACCTAAAATGTCATCGCAAGCTCAAAGCATGGCAAACCAGCGTGCTCTTCCTTTGCACGGCAGGCATCTCCTTGAGCAATGGTGTCAAGACTGGAATCATGGCACTGTTCAACAATGGCAAGCAGGTGTTTACTCCAAGATTTCTCGCCATCTCCGTCCTTCTCCCATTGATAGTCATGGGAGGCTTGTATTATTACCAAGATGAATACATCATAAAGCCTCAGCAAGAAAGAGGAAAGCAAATAGAACAAAAGCAACGTATCAAGCACCCGGAGATGTTTAAGGCAAATGCCATACATGACGACTGGATGAAGAAAAGCAAAGGAAAAGCCATCGCCGACAAACCATTCCTGAAATGGACCGACATACAGACATCACGCACAGAAACAATTGTCGAGAACCTATTTGGCGAGGGCATCCAGCTTCATCAAGAGTATCTACTGAAAGACCATAGTGTGTCACGCCCTACATTTGTAAAATACAGTTGGCCTGTCAGCTATCTCTTCGAGGGCATCGTCATCCTCCTCTTCGCCCTCGGCATCTACTACAGCCGACATTCAAGATGGATGAATATGGTGTTCTGCTGCGTGGCTTTCGATATGTTCTTGCACCTAGTGTTGGGGTTTGGCATCAACGAAGTATATATCATGGGGGCACACTGGATGTTTGTCATCCCTTTCGCCATCGGCTACATACTCGTATATGGCAAAAAACGCCTCATAACGGCGACTCGATGGACGACCTTAGCCCTCACCCTTTACTTTTGGGCTTACAATGGTTTCCTCATTGCGATACATTTCTTAGAAAACGACTTAAACACATAACGACATGGACTTCAACAAGAACATAAAGGCATACACCCAGCAAAACTTGCGAGCTTGCCAACTCAAACAGATTGACATTCTCGAAGAGATAGACAAGATTTGCAAGCGCCATCAAATAGAATACTGGTTGGACGGCGGTTCCTTGCTGGGAGCCATCCGCCACGGCGGTTTCATCCCTTGGGATGACGACATCGACATCGCCATGACCTTGGAAGATGAAAAGCGATTTGAGGAGATAGCCCCAAAGGAATTGCCCGAATGGTTGTTCTTGCAAACTCCCCAAACAGCCCCAGGATCCAAGGAGCCTATCACTAAGATACGTGACACCAACTCCTTGTATATCGAACAAGGAGACGACTTTTCACACCCATACGCAAAAGGCATCTTCGTGGATATATTCCCTTTCGTGGACTATCCCGACATCTCTCGCAAATGGATCAAGCGACTGACCAAGGGAATCTCCAAGAGTTATTCCATCTTACATCACAAACACGAATACTCCTTGCGATCTTTCGCCGAGTTTTTCTGGTTCGGCGGGAAATATTACTTATACAGCGGCATGTGGAAGATAGCCTATCTTCTTGGCAAGAAGACACGAACCTCCGACGTTCCCCACCTCAACGGACGTGGCATCTCCTTCGACAAGAAAGCCATCCATCCTCTTGGCATTGTAAAATTCGAGGGAAAGGAATTTCCTGCCCCATGCAACCCTGACTCTTACCTCACAGACCTATATGGCGACTACATGACCATCCCGCCTGTTGACAAGAGAGAGTTTCATTCCGTCTTCATCCTACCCGAATTAACAAAAAAAGACAAGCTATAACGCACTTATCGTATGTTCCAATCCCTGCCTTAGCAAGAAAAGTGGCTTCCACCCCAATGCCTCCAACTTAGAAGTCGAGAACACCGCCTTGGTGATAGGTGTTGTTTTGCCTTGACGTGCATCATCAGGAATGTCGAAAACCACTTTTTTGTTAGACAATCCCGCCACCATCTCCGCTAGGGCACGGATGGAGACGTTCGATTCCTCATGGGCGATGTTATAAGCCTCCATATTCTTTCCCTTCAGCATGATATGGAGCAAAGCAGCCGCACAATCCACCACATATACCCAGGACCGGAAAGCCTCTCCCATGCTCTTCAAAACAATATCCTCACCACGCAAGACATTGCGAATGAACTGAGCATAGACCCGATTGTCCGCCTCTGTAAAATATGGGCCATAGACATGGCAAGGCCGAGCTATCGACACATCAACGCCATATTGATGCGCATAACAAACGCACAAGGTTTCCGCAGCTCTCTTGGCTGAAGGATAGCAAGACCGCACTTCCACAGGATTGACATACCCGCTGTCATCTTCGTCAAACGCCCTGCCATCACCCTCGCCATACACCTCACCCGAAGATACATAAACGAACTTTTGAAGTCCATGCCGAACTCCAAAACTCAGCAGATTATCCACACCAAAGATATTGGATTTCATCACCCCCACCGGGTCGGAAGCATAAAGCCGGGGCGAGGCTCCACCAGCCGCATCCACGATATAGTCGAAGCGCAAGTCTGTACGAACAGACTCCGTCACATCGAAGAGGAAGAAATGGAAAAAGGGCGAATCTACATAAGGAGCAAAACGTTTTTGAGCACGCTCCCTGTTTCTTCCAGCGGCATAGACATGATAGTCTGCTCCCCCATGAGACATCAACAAATCCACAAAGCATCCCCCTATCAGTCCTGTTGCACCCAGCACCAATATATTCTTGCTTGAGAGTTGTTCCCATGGCAAACCAAACAAAGCGACAACTCTCTTGACATCTTCCTGATAATCGTTCATTTCTTCATTATTTTAGCCATTCATCCTTAGTCATATGCTTCAACGCCTTAAACAATTCGACATCTTCCGTCTGAGTCAACTTCAAACCGTTCTTCTCCGTTCCCATCACAAGATGTTGTCCATCCACCCCCAGCTCTGCCATCAAGGTACAAGAGGCCACGGTGCCATCAATCCCCTTGGCATCTGCTTCCTCGTGCGCCTTGAGCAAAGTCTTTAGAGGATAAGTATGTGGTGTCTGGGTTCTCACCAATCTTTCACGGGGTATATCTATGTTTGTCACGCAATCACCAACTTTCTGCATGATAGCCTCCTTGCAAATCATACCTGTGATGGCATAACCATGCTTTTTGCATTTCTCTATGTTCTCCGTAATAATGCGCTCAGAAACCAAAGGACGCACCCCATCGTGTACCAAAATGATGTCATCGCCCTCACAACCAGCGTTCCTCAATCCCCAAAGTCCATTGCGGATAGAATGTTGGTTGCTGTCGCCTCCCTCGAATATCCATTTGAGTTTGGTGATATTAAATTGGTTGGCGTATGCCTGCAACACCACCTCCCATCCCTTGAGACAGACCACACAAATCCCGTCGATAAGAGGATGGGCTTGAAAAGCTTGCATCGTATAGATAATGACAGGAACATTATCTATTGTCATAAACTGCTTAGGTATATCCTGCCCCATACGATTGCCGACTCCGCCAGCTGTCAATAATGCTATGTTCATAGTTCCATGTTTTATATGATTTTGCAAAAATAGTCAAAAGAATTGAAACCTCCAACTATTTTCTGTCATATTGCATATTATTATAGGAGAATATGAGTGGATAACAGAAAGATCGCACCTTTCCCATGATTCCCTTTTGGTTTTTATTGTAGTATATCTTATCTCCATACTTCAAGCACAGACAGCACAGACGGAATAAAGAAAATAAATTATGCTGCAACATACAATGCGCCATACGATGTGCCACAGCAAACTTCCCGTCACCTGTATGTGTATAAATATAGGTGTAGAGCCGTCTCCAATTCTCTTTCTTCTGCAAGCGACGATAATTGGAGATTCCATAAAGATAAGGTTGGTAGGTAGGACGAGCCGCAACCTGCCTGCCATACTTCTTCATTTCCACATGACACGCAGACTCCATATTGGTTCGATGCCAGTTGAGCGGCTCATCCACAAAGGCGATGCCTCCATTCAGTTGGGCACAAATGGCAAGACTCCAATCATACATAATCTTGTCTATCCAATACTCGGAAGTCTGGACAAACTCACGCCGCAAGAGCATCGTATGTCCAGCAAAGCCACAGAAGAGCAGGGCTTCCAACGAATACTGTGGACTCACCAAGCGAACCTGTCGCCTATCTGCGCCACGCAGATGGGTGGAAAAACAAAGGTCATGCTCCCCAATCGCCTCCACTTGCTTGGCGATTTTCTCTGGAAACCACACGTCATCCTGGTCGCTGATAGCCACAAAATCCCCTGAAGCCACCATTGCGGCAGATTTGAAGTTGAGGTTAAAGCCCAAGTTTCGTTCATTCTTGACAAAATGAACGATAGAGTATTTCCGTGCATACTCCTCACAAATACTGATAGTATCATCGGTAGAGCCATCATCTTGTATGATGATTTCCTTCAAAGGATAAGTCTGGGCAAGGATGGAATCAAGCTGTTCCCTGATGTACTTTGCCCCATTGTAAGTTCCCATGATCACCGACACTGTCTTTTCTGTTTTCATCTTCTTCCCATTTTCCGCTTAATAAATCCCATGCATTCCTCCAAGATAGCCGCTCCAGCCAGCCGCATGACCCCATAATACAGCAATACCGCCAGCACGATTCGACTCAACAACAACAGAAATAGCTGTTGAATCCCCATCGTCACGAAGTAAGCGACAGCCATGACACCCAAAGCCGCCAAAGCGAATGGCAATATATCCTTCAGAAACATCCATAGTTGATAACCGACAAGTTTCTTATTGAAATATTGCCAAACAAACAACCATAGCAAGTTGAGTGCCACATACGCCATCACCATACTGCGAATACCATAACGCCAAATGACCATCATCGTTATGATTTGTGCGATACCCAAGGCAAAGGTAACAGAAAAATAAGTGCCCGACTTTCCTTTGCTGACTATCAAGCTTGACATCAGAGAGCACAAAGGCATTATCGCCCCACTCACACAAAGTATCTGAAGCAGCTCCGCACTGACCAACCATTTCTCGGTAATGGTCAAGATGATAAATTCCCTAGACACCATACCAAAGCCCAGCATCAGAGGAAAGGACATGAAGGCCGTGAAACGCACCATCTTTCTCAACGCCTCCAACTGGCGTTGTGGTTGCGAGCGCAAATCCACCAAGACGGGTTGGGCTACGGAGTCAACCATTCCCTGGATGACAGAAAATGCCTTGAAGTCCCATTGGTAAGCCTGGTTATAGTTGCCTGTATCATGAGCGGAGAAGTAATGTCCCAGCAAAATGTTGAGCACATTATTGTTGACATGTGTCGTAATCGTCGTGGCAAGAAGTTTGCAACTAAAGCGAAACATCTTCCTTACTGGTTTGAAATCAACGTGCAAGTTCGGCCGCCAGGGAGAATAATGCCAATAGAGCAAGGTGTTGATAAGATTAAACATGATGGTCTGGGTCGCCAAAGACCAGTACGACATACCACAAAAAGCCATCGTCACTCCCACGATGCTAGACAGCAAAGTAGCGATAATATTCGACTTAGCCCTTTGCTTCACCATCATGTTCTTGAAGAGATAAGCCGACTGCGCCGTACACAAACTGGCAAACAATATGGAAAGGAAAGCATATCGGCACAAAGACTCCAAGGCCGGGGTATGGTAATAGTCTGCTATCCACGGAGCAGAAAAGAACAAGGCGACATACATCAAACCGCCCACAGAAATATTGAACCAAAAAACGGAGTTGTAGTCATTGTCCGTAGGTGCCTTGAGATTGGCCAACGCAGTTATAAAACCAGAATTTTGCAATGCCGTCGCCACAAGAGAAAAGATGGTTATCATGGCTATCATACCATAGTCGCTCGGACTTAGCAACCTTCCCAAGACTATGCCGAACGCCAAGCCGATAACCTGCATCGCCCCATTGTTCATCGCCCCCCAGAAGAGGCCTTTTGCCGTTTTTTCCTTTAAAGACTCTGCCATTTTCTTACACCTTATTCCTCTTCACCACCTTCCCGGGATTACCCACCACGGTACTACCGTCTGGCACATCCTGAAACACAACGGCACCTGCCCCTATCGTCACATGGTCGCCAATGTGCACACCTCCAAAGACAGTTGCTCCCGTATAAATCTTCACATCGTTTCCTATCGTAGGCCGTCCCTCCTTCCCATTGCCCAGCGTCACCATCTGCAAGCAATAAAAATCATCGCCGATAGCCTCAGCGTTGAGATACGTGGCATAGGCATGTTCGAGATGCGCCCCTTTCCCGATACGAGGACACCAGATGTTGAGGGTTCGCTCTGGCGGCAAGAGCCACGAGATGAACACCGATCGGTATTCCCCCATGCGATAATAGAATAGATTGCGGAAGGATCGCTCACGGGTACACGCCTTGACGAAGTTCAGCGCCGTGGGCTTCTTGTCCTGCACCTTGCACAAGTCAGCATCCATCTCCTTCTTATGAAGTAGATACAAGGCGATATGCGGCAACATTCTCACCGCCGACGCCGACAATAGGATAGTTTGCGTTATCGGATTCATTTCATCGGCAAAGGTAACACTATTCTCGCAAAGCACAAAATAATTGGAAAGAAATTTTAGACACACAAGGGGCACAACCTCCATTTCGTCGGTCGTGCCCCTCTCCTTTTCTCATACACAATATAAATTTCCTTACTTGATTGCCCGTGTTCCCGAATTGACGAATCCGTCAAGCATCTTGCTGCTGGCCACAGCCTTGCGGGAGCAATATACGAAGTCAACGCTCTTGTCGCCTGCCGTCGATTTCCACTTGATCGTCAGTTTCACCTTCTTTCCTTCCGTGTCTGGCAACACTTTGTTCAAGTTGAAAGCCACCAGGCCATCTCCCCAACGCAACTGTGGGTCGCCGTTTGTATTGTGGCGAAGCTCCACCTCGTATGGATTCTCGGCATTCACATTGGCTATCAGATTGATGGAGTGTGCCTTCACGTTGCCCCAAAGAGTGCGGAACCGCAAGGTAAGGTAACCGTCCTCGGCTATCGTCACCCAATCACGAACGATGTCAACGGCATCCGTGCCATATTTTTCATCATTTGCCGCAGGAGTTGCCAGACAGGGCACTGGATCTTTGGTCAGGATGCTGTCTATCCAGTTGACATTGACCACCGCATCGTATTTTCCGTCCTTCTGGTCGGCCATAGTATAATTGACCAAGGCTCTCACCTCCTTGTCGCCAAAAGGCTTCTTGAGGTTGGAAGGGAGCAACGTCGTACTGTCGTCCAACTGAAAATAACAAGCATCGCCTGTCGGCTTTACTGTCACCAGCGCATTCGGCATCATTCTTAGATAATCGTTGTCATCATCTGTAGAACAAGAGCTAAAAGATGCGGTGAGAACCATCGTTCCCAAAACCGCAAAAGCTAATTTCTTCAATGTTTCCATTCTTATATCCTTTCGTTTTTTTCTCGTTTATCAAACTTAATGTTCTGTCTATAAAACAGACTATTGCGCAAATCTTGCTTGATATTTCGCAAAAGAAAGTTAAAAGGAAGACAGGATAGAAATATTTGCTGTAACTTTGCATTCCAAAAGTAGGGAAAAAGACAGTAACAAGATGGCAAAGATATTAATCGTAGAAGACGACTTGGCGTTTGGAACCATGATTCTGACTTGGCTCAAGAAGAAGGGATTCGAGGTAGAGAAAGCTACCTCGGCAAAGGGAGCCTTGCACTTATTGGAAGATGCCTTCGCCCCCGACTTGATTCTTTCCGACCTTCGCCTTCCCGACCACGATGGTCTTGCCCTCCTGCAATGGCTTCGGAAGCACGACCTGTCTGTTCCTTTCATCGTCATGACCAGCTATGCCGAAGTGCAGAATGCCGTGCTAGCCATGAAGTCCGGGGCTACCGACTATATCGCCAAACCTTTCCACCCCGACATCTTGCTTTCAAAACTTCATGAAGCCTTGAATGCGAAAAGGGAAGAACTGAAGGTGGCGAAGCGTGAAGAACGAAGTGGGAAGAATCCAAATGCCCCTATACCTAAATATATAGAAGGAGAAAGCGAGGCTTCCAAGCGGCTCTATGATTTCGTTGCCCTCGTCGCCCCCACCCCGATGTCCGTCCTTATCCTCGGGGCCAGCGGCACGGGCAAGGAATATGTGGCTCACCGCATCCACGAGCTGAGCCAACGGGCAGGCAAACCTTTCTTCGCCCTCGACTGCGGAGCCATCCCCAAGGATGTCGCCGCATCCGAATTTTTCGGTCATGTAAAAGGAGCCTTCACGGGTGCCGACCACGACAAGAAGGGAGCTTTCGAGATGGCAAACGGCGGCACACTTTTTCTAGACGAGATGGGGAACTTGAGCTATGAGGTGCAAGTGCAACTGCTCCGCGCCCTCCAAGAGCGAAAGATTCGCCCTGTAGGCAGCACCAAGGAGATAGACATTGACATCCGTCTGGTATGCGCCACCAACGAGAATCTATCACAATGCGTCGCCGACGGCAAGTTTCGCGAGGATCTCTATCATCGCGTCAACGAGTTCACCATCTACATGCCCGAGTTGAAAGACCGCGGGGCTGACCTGTTCCTCTTCGCCGACCTGTTTGTGAAACAAGCCAACAAGGAACTTGACCGTCACGTCCTTGGCTTCGACCGCAAGGCATCTGAGAAGATCGCCTCCTACAATTGGCCCGGCAATCTGCGTGAACTCAACAATGTGATGAAGCGTGCCACCTTGTTGTGCAAAGGCGATTATATCGGTATCGCAGAACTAGAGCAATGTATGAACCAGTCTCCAACCACCCACCCCATCGCCCTTCGAGACAGCCAGACAGAGCAACAGCGAATCGAGGCCGCCCTCAAGGCCACTGGCGGCAACAAGAGCAAAGCGGCACAACTCTTGGCAGTAGATAGGAAAACGCTCTACAACAAGATTAAGAAGTTGGGGATATAGACAGATAAAGATTAGCCATCCGCCTTTTTCATGTGTAAAAGTTTTCACGAAGCATCTGCCATCTGTCACCAAAATATAGTTTTCTTATTGGTAATGAGTAACTTAACGTGGTGACAGATGATTTTTATTTGACTTTATCTGTCACCATTTTGCCTTATCTGCCACCTTTTTAGCCTTGTGAATCATCAAAAAGCCGCTTTTCGGGGCAACACCTCCACGTCATCCTGACTTGGAAATGAAGTCAAATCAGGAAAAGTCAACTTGACTTATCTAGAAATAGTTTCTCCTCGTGGAACTGCGAGTTCCAAGGCTTGAAACTCGCAGTTCCACGAGGAGAAACCATTTTCGGGTATATGGCTGGT
>CAVGEN010000087.1:0-14202 GCA_963628185.1 Waltera intestinalis
GCAACACTTGACACCCTGGCTGAATACATCGGGTACAACAACTTCAAGGATTTTACCTTGTGGCTGAAAAACAGCACCCAGTATAACTCATCCTTCTTTATGGCAGAACAACTGATAAGCAATGAACTAAAAGAAGGGTCGGAAGTATGTATCGGGTGGAAGCCCAACCGAACACTCTGGCTACGCTATCTCGGCGAAAGCACATACGAGGTGATGGCTTCAGAAAACAGTAAGTTGCTGCCTGGCGACAGGTTTACCACCGGATGCTTTATCAAGGATCAGCCGCTCTACCTACCTTTCATCTATCGAAAAGGCGAACGCACCGCCTCGTTCGTAGCTGGAAGGAATGGCGGTCTCACCCTCATCAGAGTCATACATAAATAAGAAACAAACGCCATGTTAGATAGTCAACCTAAATCTTCAGAAACAAAAGCAAAGCAGGAGGACAACTCAGGGTTCACAGAGAACATCGAAAAAGAGATGTGCTCCGCCTCCCCTATGCCCCTAGCGAACGCATACGGCAATCTCCATGAACATTATGTGTCGGCAACAGGGCATACCCATCTTTTCACTGCCAACAAATACGGCAAACGTTATATCCTGAAATGCCTCAAGAAGGACTTTCTTTACACCCCCGTATATCAACAAGCCCTTACCAAGGAGTTTGAGATAGGATTGCAACTGGAACATGCCCACATCTGCCGCACCATAGGTATCGAGCAGCTGCCAGACCTTGGCACAACTATCGTCATGGAATACATTGACGGCATTACCCTCCAAGCACTCATCGAGCAGAAGAAACTCACGGTTGACCTTGCCCGCCAAATAACCCTCCAACTGATGGATGCCTTGGAATATATGCACAACAAACAAATCATCCACCGCGACCTCAAGCCTGCCAACATCATGGTGACCCACACGGGGCATCAAGTCAAGATTATCGACTTTGGCCTTTCCGACAGTGACGCCTTCTACATTCTCAAAATTCCAGCCGGCACCACAGGGTATATAGCACCCGAGCAATTTCAAAAAGACGCCAAGGCAGAGCCCAAAACTGACATTTATTCCCTAGGGATGGTCATTGCAGACATGGTCAGGGTAACTCACGACAAGCAATTGGCGGAAATAGCCTCCGTATGTTCTCTTCCCAATCCACTTCTGCGCCCTGATGGCATCGGGGCATTACGCCGCATGCGACTCCTGGACCCTCACCATTCCCCACTTGTCGCTAGCCTTCTATTCCTCGTCGTCGCTTTAGCAGCAGCCATCGGATTCTCCTACTTCTTCCGTTATCAAAATGCGACAAAGGAAAATCCACAACAAGAACAAAACTCAGGCACAGACTACACGGGGCAAAAGGACAACAAAGTGATAGATTACCAACTTTGGAACAACTAGGCGGAAAGCCTCATTGTGCCTAGATTCGGGCTTCCTCCAAGACATTGAGCAACCCCTCGAAATCCGCCTTTGAAATACGGCGGCCGCGAAGACTGCGCACCTGGGGATAATCCTCAAAATAACTCTCGTGCGTGGTGTACCAACGATGCACACTTATCTCTCTCACACTTTGAAGCTGTCTCTCTACATGTCGGGCAAAACTCGGATTCACACGCGAAAGAAAATATTTGCCATCGCGCATCTCTACCGCCAACATCAAATATACCTGCGGACCCTTCGCCTTCATCTTCTCCTTGACCGCATCGCTCACCTTCCAACCCTTGGTCGAAGTCATCACCTTGATATCCCAACCATACTTGCGGTTGAGATTGTCCATCATCCCTCGGAACACGATGCCATGCGAAGAAGTGTCCTTCAACCCCGTATAGCCGATGACGTAATGTATCATCTCATGAAGCAAGACACTCTTGGCCTGCTTGTCCGTCATGTCATAATAAGTGGATATGGATAGTTTAAAATCATAGAGCTTGGTACGCCCCCAACGGGTAGCACGCTTAAACGACAACTGCCCCAATCGAGTTTTGGCACGTGTAAGCCCTAGCTCGGGCAGAGGCAGTTTTCCACCAAAATATTCCTTGTCGAAGCGCACGAACCACTCTTCCATCCAGTCCTTTGTAACAACCATGAGCTTTCCTTTTCTAAAACATTCAGTCCTACACTATTCCCAACCCGTGATTTCACGAAGGAAACCAGTCAGTTCCTCCGCCATTTTGGCATGGCGTTTCATCGAAGGATGGTAGCAGCTGCCCCATCCCATACTTCCGTCCTCGGGAGTCATCGCAAAGCGATAAACCTCGGCATCGCCTTCTTTTCGGGCAGTCTCCACCACCTTGTCCAACGTCTGGTTGAGTTCTTGCTCGCGAAGCGACCCTGCCTTGATCATCGTTCCCGACAGCAGTACGATCTTGGCATGTGGATAGTGACCACGCACCGTTTGGTAGAAATTCCAAAATCCCTGGTAGAGCAAATCCGTGCGATAGCCAGGGCTGGAAGTATCGTTGGTTCCCAGATTGATACATACCACGTCAGGCGTAAAACGGTTAAAATCCCATTTTTCTCCAGTCATGCCAAACAAGGTGTAAGGATAGACGGCAGGCATTATCTCCTTGTCGCCGGTCAGTTTTCCAGCATAGTTGCGATAAACGCCGATACCCGAGCGAGCTACCACAAAGCATTGGGCGTCCAGGTTGCGGGCAGTAATGGCATCATAGGTATAGTATTGGTTTTGGGTGGCATAGCGGAACTTCTCCTTGGGGTCTGTCCCCTCTATGCCAAAACCGCAAGTGATAGAGTTTCCGATAAACTCTATCTTCCGCTCCGGCAAGCGAGGCGCTTCTGGCAGGACACAGCCATCATCCAGGAGAAGCCCCCAAAACTGCGGACAGTGGTAAAGTCCTTCGGTAACAAAGGTGATGGTGGCGCGATGCACGCCTGGCACCAGCCCCTCTGCAACAGTCATGACGGAATCTTTCTCGGGAAACTTGATCTTGAAAGGTTTCCCGTCATCCACCTCCACCATATAGTAGCCACTATTGGGCTTCATCTTCATCTTGAGACTTGCCCCTTGGAATACCGACCGTATCTGCACGCCCGGATAGCCAAAGCGGGCATACTGACCTGACGCAAAAGACACGCGACCGACATAAGCAATGTTCTTGTCGAAAGCCGACACGAAATGATCCGCTTTCACTCCATTCGCCTGCACCACCAGCAGGACAGACAAACCTATCTTAAATAAACTATTCATATACCTTAATTATAATCTCTACTTAGAACTGATAATATATAAAAGGTTGCACACTCTCTTGGGATACCTCGACCACCATCTGCAAGCAAACCATAAACAGTATCAACTTCACTATCCAAGGCAAAGTGATGAACCGCAGCTGCATCCGCTTGTATTGACGCTCGCCAAACAGATAAGTCAGCATGACTCCTACGATGCAACAAGTCCACGCCGGGCGAGCATTGACAAACGGCACCAGGTAGTCGATGCTGAAATCATGCGCCACCTTGTCGTACATCTTGGCGAGCAACCCCATGTTGGAAGCACGGAAGAAAGACCAAGCAAAACATACATAGACATAAGTGACAAACCAACTTAAGAAATTGCCAGCCTTATTAGAAGGAATCTTGACGCCCAACTGACGGCTAAAGAACTTATGCACCACAAGTCCAAGACCATGCAAGGCACCCCAAATCACAAACATCCATGAAGACCCATGCCACAATCCTGCCACCAACATGGTCAAGAAATTGTTGAAGTACATGCGCACCTTCCCCTTTCTATTTCCTCCCAACGGGATATATACATAATCACGGAACCAAAAAGATAAGGATATATGCCACCTACGCCAAAACTCCGTAACGCTCAACGAACGATAAGGGAAGTAGAAGTTGTCGGGCAAATAGAAGCCCAACAAAGCCGCGACACCTATGCTCATATCACTGTAGCCCGAGAAGTCGAGGAAGATTTGCACAGGATAACCCAGCAAGGCGGCAAAGTTCTCGAATCCAGAAAATGTTTGAGGGGCATCAAACACCCAGTTGTTGAATTGGGCGATATAATCGCTCAACATGTTCTTCTTGACAAGTCCCAGCATGATGAGGAACAATCCCGTCCACAACATACGGCTGGAAGCCTGTTGGTTGCGTTTCAAACGAGGAATCAAGTTGCTTGCCCGGGTAATGGGCCCCGCCATCAGCAATGGGAAGAAGGTGAGATAGAAGCAATACTCCAGCAACGTAACCTCCATGTCAAACTTTCGGCGATAGGTATCGACAGCATAGCTAATGGCCTGGAAAGTATAGAAGGAGATGCCTACAGGCAGGGCTATCGCCCGAAGGGAGAAATTGGTATGCAACATTGCGTTGAGCACATCGCCTATCACGAAGTTGGTGTATTTGAAATACCCCAGCAATGCCAAGTCCATGACGATCACCGTGGCGAGCAACCATTTCCGCCCCTTGCCCTCATGCAGTCTCATCTCTTGCGTGATGGCATAGTTGGCGCAAGCCGTAAGGGGCAGGAGCCACATCATCATGCCATTCACCTTGTAGGCGAAAAACAGACTAAAACTGATGACGTACATCATCATCGCAGTACGAGAGTAATGACGCACTACGGTATATATCGCCAAAAACAATATAAACAACAAGGCAAAAGGTATGCTGCCCATCATCAACGGGGAGTCATTTTGATAGACCAACAAACCTTCCATCCAACGCAACAGGGCAGTGGAATCAAATAGAGAATAATCCATTTTGCTAGACTTTTAAAGTATCTTTTCGAACTACAGGGTTAGAACTAGGTGTCGCCGGACTGGCCGTAGCTGGAGTCTCTGCCTCGGGAGTTGCCTCCTCCATCGGCTCGTCCGAAACAGGCTTCTCTTGCACGTCCAAGCTATCCCCGGCCTCACTCTTGTGCTTTGCGCCTGGAGGCAGTATGGTCACTTGCCGATAATGCAAGTCTCTCTTGTCGGGCTTCTCCATCCTGAACGGATGCACAGAATGGCCTGTGTTCATCCATTCTATGATTTTATCCATCCACATCGCCGAAGCTGCCCTTGTAGGATGCCGCCCGTCTTTCTGCCGTTCGAATGTCAGTTTGTAACTGGGATAGTATCTGTTTGTCCCCATCACCTCCGACAAGAGTTTGTTATATCCCTTGTCCTCGCACCAGTTGGGCGGACCTATCCATACAGTAGGAATATTGCCTATCTTGGCCAAGATGGCACGGATGCGCTTCTCGCAACCTTTCATGTCGGCAGTATATAGTTCGTTGCTTCCCAAGCATACAAACACATGGGTTGGGTTTACGGTGCGAATATAATGATTGAGCGTGTCGGTCTCCGCCCAGTTACGGGTTCCCGATCCGCACCAGGTGACACAAGTCAGGCTATGCCCGTTCTTGTTGGTATAGTCGGAAAGCCGATATGCCAAATACTCGGACATAGAATCGCCAAAAATCAAAACCCTTTGGGTGGCAGTGTCTGTAGGCTCGTTAATCACGCTGTCTTCCGCCGCTCCCGAAACCGTATTGTCTTTATTCATCAATGCCTCCATCCCCAGCTGCTTAAAAGGCATGTTTTCTGCCACGCTGTCAGGAATGAAAGCATAAGCCAAGATAGCCCCTACCGCTATCAGCAACAAGGCTATCATCTTAAAGGTATCTCTCATTTGAATTTCTATTTGCGTGCAAAATTAACGTTTTTTAGGCGGACTCGCAAATTTTAGACACACAAGATACACCCCTATAACTTTTTTTAAAGTTACCTTTTGCGCCGTTCCTTTCTGTATTAATTGAAAAATGAGTAACTTTGCACCCAAATTTAAAACAAGAAATGAACAAAACTGCAAAACCCATCATCGACATCAAGAATGTGTCGAAAAGATTTGGCGAGAAGGTTGCCCTCAACAATATCAACCTCTTCGTAAGAAAGGGGGAATTCATGACCATCCTCGGCCCTTCGGGCTGTGGCAAGACTACCCTTCTGCGACTGTTGGCCGGCTTTGAGACGGCTACCGAAGGGATGATCACTATCGGCGGCACCGACATCACCAACCTGCCTCCATATAAGCGCAATGTGAACACTGTGTTCCAAAAATATGCCTTGTTCCCCCACCTCAACGTATATGACAACATTGCCTTCGGCCTCAAGCTCAAGAACACACCGAAGGATGAGATTTTGCCGAAGGTGAAACGTGCGCTCAAGATGGTGAACATGAGCGACTACGAATATCGTGACGTCAACTCGCTTTCGGGTGGACAGCAACAACGCATCGCCATCGCCCGAGCCATCGTCAACGAGCCCGAGGTGCTGTTGCTCGACGAGCCATTGGCCGCGCTCGACCTCAAGATGCGCAAGGACATGCAACTGGAGTTGAAGGAGATGCACGAACGACTTGGCATCACCTTCGTGTATGTCACCCACGACCAAGAAGAAGCACTCACCCTGAGCGACACCATCGTGGTGATGAGCGAGGGAGAGATACAGCAGATAGGCACCCCTACCGACATCTACAACGAACCAGCCAACTCTTTCGTGGCAGACTTCATCGGAGAGAGCAACATCCTCAACGGCATGATGCTCCACGACGGTCTGGTCCAAGTGGCAGGCGCCGAAATACCTTGCGTAGATAAGGGGTTCGACAAGGACGAGCTGGTGGATGTCGTGATACGCCCCGAGGACATCGAGGTGTCCAGGAGTACAGCGAACGCCCAGTTTGTCGGCACCATCACCTCCTCCATCTTCAAGGGGGTACACTACGAGATGCTTGCCGTAACCGACAATGGCTATGAGTTCCTCATCCAGAACTACAAACATTTCGAGGTAGGACAAACCATCGGCATGAGCATCATCCCCGACAACATCCACATCATGAAGAAGGAACGCACCACCAACACCTTTACCGCCAAGGTATGCGGCAAGGATGCCATCGAGTTCCTGGGATGCGAGTTCAAGAAAGAGCTCCCCGTGGAGATGCAAGACAAAGAGCAAGTCATCGCAACCGTTCCTTTCGACAAAATCGACCTTTTCGACAACGAAGAAGAGGGAACCTTCACGGGCGACATCTGTTTCATCCTCTACAAAGGCAACCATTACCACCTCACCATCGACACCGACTGGGGAGAGAAAATCTATGTAGATACCCAGGATGTATGGGACCTTGGCGACCATGTCGCCATCACGATTCCCACGGAGAACATTGAAGTGAAGAATTCAATAGCTTGACAGTTTATAGTTTAGGGCATCCGCCTCATTGTAAATTAGTAATAGTAAAACAAGAAATTGAAAAAGTTTTTTCTTTCTCGCCAAAGTTGGTCGATACCCTATGCCATCTTTGCTGCGATTTTCGTCGTGCTGCCATTGATTCTCATCGTCGTGTTCGCATTCACCGACGAGAATGGCCGTCTTACCCTCTATAATTTTCAGAAGTTTCTGGCACATCCAGAAGCCATCAACACGTTTGTCTATTCGATAGGCATCGCCTTTCTCAACACCTTGCTCTGCATCCTGCTGGGTTATCCTGCCGCATATATCCTGACACAGACCAAGATGAAGCATGCCACCACCATCGTGATGCTGTTTATCTTGCCTATGTGGGTCAACATCCTCGTGCGCACCCTTGCCACCGTGGCACTCTTCGACTTCGCCGACTTGCCTTTGGGCGAGGGGGCACTGTTGTTCGGCATGGTGTATAACTTTATCCCATTCATGATTTATCCTATCTACAACACATTGCAGAAGATGGACCGCAGTTATATCGAGGCTGCGGAAGACCTGGGGGCGTCGCCCTGGCAACAATTTTTCAAGGTCGTGCTCCCATTGTCCATGCCCGGCGTGGCCAGTGGCATCCTAATGGTGTTCATGCCTACCATCTCCACCTTCGCCATCTCCGAACTGCTGACTCTCAACAACATCAAGCTCTTCGGTACCACCATCCAGGAGAACATCAACAATTCGATGTGGAACTATGGCGCGGCTCTGTCGCTCATCATGCTCTTCCTCATCGGCGCATCCACACTCATCGGTTCCACCGACACCAACGGAAAAGGGGAAGGAGGTATCAGATGACAAACACATGGTTTAACAAAGAGATGCTGAAGAAAGCATTTTGCCAAGGTTACCTTTGGTTCCTGCTCCTGCTGCTCTATTCCCCGATTATCATCATCGTGATATTCTCGTTTACCGAAGCCAAGGTGATGGGCAACTGGACGGGCTTCTCGCTCCAGCTCTACAAGAACCTCTTTGTCGAGGGAACCCACCATTCGCTCACGGCGGCACTCGTCAACACGGTCACCATCGCCTTGATAACCGCCACCGTATCGACTCTCTTCGGCACGCTGACCGCCATCGGCATCCACAACCTCAGGAACCGCAAGGCTCGCCAGGCCATCTCGTTCGTCAACAACATCCCTATCTTGAATGGCGACATCATCATAGGCATCTCCCTCTTCCTGCTCTTCATCTCATTGGGCATACCTCAGGGCTATACCACCGTGGTGTTGGCACATATCACCTTCTGTCTGCCATACGTCATCCTGAGCGTGATGCCACGACTGAAGCAGATGAATCCCAACCTCTACGAGGCGGCACTCGACCTAGGGGCAACGCCTTTGCAAGCCCTCCGAAAGATTATCATCCCAGAGATTTTGCCTGGCATGATTTCGGGTTTCATGCTCGCCATCACCATGAGTATCGACGACTTCGCCGTCACCATCTTCACGATTGGCAACGAAGGATTGGAGACGCTATCCACCTTTATCTACGCCGACGCACGCAAGGGAGGTTTAACCCCAGAGCTTCGTCCACTGAGCACGATTATCTTTGTGTTGGTACTCGTCATGCTCATCATTCTTAACAAACGAAGAGTGAAGAGTGAAGAGTGAAGAATTCTATAGCAAAAAAAGATTATGGATATAAAAAAAACAATAAGTGTAAAAATAATAAGAAGGAAAGAATGCAAGAAGAGATTTCAGCAAGTAAGCCGTTGGATTCTTCACTCTTCACTCTTCACTCTTCACATCCTCGCCCTCTTCCTGCTTGCAGGTTGCTACAACAAGGAGAACCGAGAGGAAATCTTGAAAATCTACAATTGGGCTGACTACATCGACGAAGATGTACTCGCCAACTTCCCGAAATGGTACGAACAGCAAACAGGCAAGAAGGTACGCATCATCTACCAGACCTTCGACATCAACGAGGTGATGCTTACCAAGATAGAGCGTGGACACGAAGACTACGACGTGGTGTGTCCTTCGGAATACATCATCGAGCGTATGCTTCGCAAAGACCTTCTCCTGCCCATCGACACCTGTTTCGGAAAGACACCCAACTACATCAAGAACGTTGCTCCTTACATCACAGAACAAATAGACGCAACTAGCAACAATGGGCGCATTGCCCATCAGTATGCCGTACCTTACATGTGGGGAACCGCTGGCATATTATACAACAAGGTACATGTGCCCATGCAAGACGCACGCTCATGGAAAACACTTTGGAACAAAAAGTATGCAGGCAAACTCTTGATGAAGGACTCTTATCGTGACTCCTACGGAACCGCTCTCATCTGGGCACACCACGAAGATTTAGCAGCAGGAAAAGTTACAGTCCCTGAGCTGATGAACGACTATAGTCATCAAGCCATAGCTACTGTAGAGAAATACCTCAAAGCCCTCAAACCCAACATCGAGGGATGGGAAGCCGACTTTGGCAAGGAGACGATGACCAAGGGCAAGGCTTGGCTCAACATGACCTGGAGCGGAGATGCCGTCTGGGCTATCGAGGAGGCAGAGAAAGTGGGGGTTGACTTAGGCTATGAAGTACCAAAGGAAGGAAGCAACGTGTGGTTTGACGGTTGGGTGATACCAAAGTATGCCCGCAATCCGAAAGCTGCCGCTTACTTCATCAACTATCTCTGCCAGCAAGATGTTGCGCTAGCCAACATGGATGCCACTGGCTATGTAAGCAGTATCGGCGGAAAGAAGATTTTGGAGGAAATGAGCGACAACCAAACTTTTTCAGAACCAGTAAACGCCGCTTACTTCTTTGGTGAAGACGGCAAGAATGCCCATCTCAACCCTATCATGTATCCAGACAGCAGCGTGGTTGCAAGATGCGCCATGATTCACGATGCTGGCGACCATACGCCCGAAGTGCTTGACATGTGGTCGAAAGTGAAAGGTGACAATTTGGGAGGCGGCATCGTCATCTTCCTCCTGGCGGTAGTCTTGGCTTTGACGCTCTTCGTAGCTTTCAAGAAATATGAGCATTATAAGCATTGCCGCCTGTCGAGAAAGCACCGCAGGCATCATGTGATAAAGGTAAAAAAGTAATTTTTTGAGGAAAAAGTGAAAAAAGTTGCCAAATTATTTGGTGGAATGAAATAAAAGCATTACCTTTGCACTCGCTTTTGAGAAACAAAGCTATAGGGTGGTTACCAGAGTGGCCAAATGGGGCAGACTGTAAATCTGCTGGCTATGCCTTCGGTGGTTCGAATCCATCACCACCCACTTTTCCCAAAACAACTCAAAAAAAATAGTCCGAGTCCTTTTCATTAAGGGTTCGGATTTTTTGTGCCTCAAGGCGTGCCAGTAGCGGTTTGCGTCTTCGGCCAATTCACCAAGAACAACTTACTCTTCGCACGGGTAAAGGCTGTATAAAGCCAATGGATGTAGTCTGGAGTCAGCATGTCGTCCGTCATATAACCTTGGTCCACATACACATGCTCCCACTGCCCACCTTGCGCCTTGTGGCAGGTGACGGCATAAGCATACTTCACTTGCAAGGCATTGAAATACTGATCCTGCCGAATCGCCTTCATACGGTCTGCCTTCAAAGTAACATCCTGGTAATCCTCCTCTACCCCACGGAACAGTTTCTCCTGCTGGTCGTGCGTCAAGGCTGGTGCATCGCTCTGCAAGGTATCAAGCAAAGCCGTTACACTGATTTCATAATTATCATAGTCGGGGAATTGGAGAAGAAGCGTGGCGAATCGGAAACCATACAGTTCGACATGGCGACGTACTCGCAGCACCTTCGCCCTATCGCCATTTGCCAAGAAAGGAGGAATTTCGGAATGTTGAATGTTGAATGTTGAATGTTGACTTGTCTCTTCCGCATTTGAATTCTTCACTCTTCGTTCTTCACTCTTCACTTCACTTCTCTCTTTCTCCGTCCAGAAATAATTGTTCTTCACGATCATGACCATATCGCCGCCCGAAAGTTCTTCCTCTCGGTCGAGCACCATGCTGCGAATACCATTATTATAGATGTTGGCACGCTTGTTGCTACGGGTGACCACCATCGTCTCGTCTTGCCCCATCCGGTAATAACTGTTGGCAAGACTCTCCACCAACTCACTGCCAGGCATCATCACAATGTCGGCAAAACCTTGAAAGCGAATCAATGGCAGTTGGGTAACCGCATCATGCGTTATCATCTGCCGAATGACCGTCGCATTATACAAGATACCCGACTCCTGACTTTGGCGAAGCACCTCGTTCAAGTCGCACTCATATACCTTTAGTCCATAGCCCTCAAGCATCATCGCGCTCAGGGCTGGCGACTCCTCCTCACCTACAGGAGGCAACTGAGCCTTGTCACCTATCAGCATCAAACGGTCGTTTCGCCCTTGATAAACAAAGTGTACCAAGTCATCGAGCAAGCATCCACTACCGAAATTGCCGCCACCCAAGCCTAGGTTTGAAATCATGGAAGCCTCATCGACCATAAACAAGGTGTCGGTGAAGAGATTGTCGTTGAGATTGAACTGTCCATCCACCCCTGCGAATGATTTCTCACGATAGATACGGCGATGGATGGTATAGGCAGGACAACCACTGTTGATGGAAAACACCTTGGCAGCCCTACCCGTAGGAGCCAGCAGCATCACCTTTTGCCGAACAGCCTTCAAGGCACGGACGACAGCACCCGAAAGTGAAGTTTTACCAGTACCCGCACTACCCCGAAGAATCATCACGGCATGGGGGTCGTTATCTGTCAGAAAACGAGCAAAAGTATCTAGTGCTTGACCTTGTTCTTGGGTCGGAACAAAGCCAAACTGCTGCAATATCTGATATTTTAGGGCTTCAATGACCATATTTCGATGGATTTATTTTGTTTTGTCTTCGATTTGCATTATCTTTGCACTTGCAAAGTTAATAATACTTTTCGAGATGAAACGAAAAATAAACATTAATTATATATTGGGGGCATGTGCCTTGACACTTTTCGTGCTGTGCCTGTTGAGTATCTTCCAGCCCATCCGATTCCAATCGGAACAAGCCAAGAGAGAAAAAGCGGTGAAAGAATCGCTCGCCAAGATACGCACGGCAGAAGAGAAATACAAAGACAGACATGGGGTATATACGGGTGATTTCGCCAGCCTCGTCAAGGGGGGATACATTACCAAAGACATGCAATACATCCCCTTTTCGGATGGCAAGAAATTCTCGCTCTCTGCCACGACCATCGTGGGAAAGAGTGGCAAGCAGACTCCTCTCATGGAATGCGGCGCCACATACGAGGACTACCTAAACGGACTCGACGAGAACGCCATACAGGAATTGACGGACAATGCTAGCTTGGCTGGCAGATACCCAGGACTAAAGATAGGTGACTTAACAATAGACAACAACAATGCAGGCAACTGGTAACAACAAGAATTGGCAACAAGCCCGACTCACCATCCGCGTGAGCTACAACTCCCTCAGTTTCTCGGTCGTAGATCGTGAGGCTGAGCATCAAGTCATATACGAGCCATATACCGTAAAAAGTGGCGTTTCGCTAGCTGCCAACTTACGACAGGCTCTCAAGGAGAGTGACCTCTTGACGAGAGGTTACACCAAGGTACGTATCTACATCGACACCCCTTTGCTCATTGTGCCTATCGAGGAATTTCACGAAGAAGACCTCGAAACGCTCTATCAACATGCCTTCACCGGGCATGATAGCGATGCCATCCTCTACAGGGTTCAACCATCGCTCAACGTGGCAGCCATCTTCTGCATCAACAAAGACTTGAAGCTTGTCGTGGAAGACCACTTTTCCAATGTGCGTTTCACCCCTATCCTACAACCAGTATGGAATTATCTGCACCAACGCAGTTTTGTAGGCATCAACCGCAAGCTTTACGCTTACATGCACGACAAGAAGATGGACATCTTCTGCTTCGAGAAAAACCGTTTCAAGTTTTTCAACTCGTTCCAAGTCTCTCACTCCAAAGATGCCCTCTACTTCACGCTCTACGTATGGAAGCAACTAGGACTCGACCAACAGCGAGACGAGCTACACCTCATCGGTGAGATTCCAGACAAGGAATGGTTGCTCTACAACACCAAACTTTACATCAAGAAGGTGCTCACGCTCACCCCCAGCGCCGAGTTCAACCGTGCGCCTATCACCGAAATCAAAGGCATGCCATTCGACTTGCTCACTCTATACTTGAGCAAGTGATATGCCAGACAACTCAACATTCAACATTCAACACTCAACATTATAAAAAAATGAGAATCATAACAGGACAATATAAAGGACGTCACTTCGACATACCTCGTACATTCAAGGCACGTCCTACCACCGACTTCGCCAAGGAGAATATTTTTAATGTACTTCAGGGATATATAGATTTCGAGGATGCCACCGCCCTCGACCTTTTCGCAGGTACAGGAAGCATCTCGCTCGAACTGGTATCTCGTGGTTGCAAGCAAGTGATTAGCGTGGAGGCAGACCGTGACCATGCCAACTTCATTCGCCAATGTTTCAAGAAACTGAATGAAGAAAGAGACATCTTGGTTCGTGGCGACGTTTTCCGCTTTTTGAAAAGTTGCCACCAGAAGTTCGACTTCATCTTTGCCGACCCTCCATACGCCTTGGAGGAACTTCCAAAGATTCCCGACTTGGTATTGAATGGTGACCTATTGAACGAGGATGGCATCTTCGTTTTCGAGCATGGAAAGAACTACGACTTCTCCAAGCACCCACGATTCTTGGAGCATCGCAGCTACGGCAGTGTCAACTTCTCATTGTTCAGATAAAAGCAGAATGCTCTTCATGAACATCAATCCTTAGGTATCCCCAACCATGTAAAAAGGGGATATACAAATCGTTCAAGAATCCAAGTCATCATATATACGATTGAGTTTTTCAATATATTTCTGTGGGCTAAATTGTTGGAAGATAGTTTGGTGAGCAGCCTTGCCCAAACTCCTCAACAAAGTTCTATTTTCATCGAGTT
>CAVGEN010000088.1:0-80272 GCA_963628185.1 Waltera intestinalis
AAGTCCGAGGCAACCTATACGCTGGATGCCAACCATTCCAAGGGGGAAATCTTGGAATTCGGTATTGGTGGAACCAACTTGAAGGCGGTACAGGACAGTAGCGATTCCACCAAGATTTATGTGAGCAACTTGTCTGAGACTGCCAACAAGTTTAGTTTGACTTACACTGCCAAGGGGACAACTTATACTTCTGTGATAGAATTGGGTGCGGAAGAAACCAAGTCTGTTCAGTATTCATCTGTCGCAGGCGAGTATGTTGTGGAAGATGCGGAATGCCCCAAGGATAAGACGGATGTCTTGGATGGCATGAAGGTCAAGTCTCCTTCCACTGGTGTCTATATCGTGGATGGCAGAGAAAGATAGTATTAAAGTAAATAAAATATAAGAAATCTCATGAATAAAAAACTAACAATCGAAAGTCTTATTGTGGCAGCATTGGCTTTGGGTATGCCACTGAATGCCTTGGCGGCGAAAGCTGCATCTCAGAAATTCGCAGGTTATCTCTTCGCCTACTTCGAGGGAAGTGGCGACAAGCAGGAGCATCTCCGCTTCGCCATTAGCGAGGATGCCAAGAACTGGTATGCGCTGAATTGCAACCAGCCTGTCATCTCTAGTGATACCATCAGTGCGAGCGGTGGCATCCGTGACCCTCATATCCTTCGTGGCGAGGATGGGTGTTATTACATCGTGGCTACGGATATGCAAACCAAGAAATATGGATGGACGGAGAATCCTGGTATCGTATTGATGAAATCGAAAGACTTGATTAACTGGACGCACTCCAAGATAGTCTTGAAGGAAGACTACAAAGAGCATTTCAGCGATGCCTATTGGGTATGGGCTCCTCAGACCATCTACGATAAGAAGGCGAAGAAGTATATGATTTACTTCACTCTTCAGCGTACTGGCGATGGCAGAAAGAGCCTCGTCACTTATTATGCTTATGCCAACAAGGACTTCACGGGCTTCGAGAGCGAGCCCAAGGTGCTGTTCAATGCCAAGTATGGTTGCATCGACAATGACATTATCGAGCGCAATGGCGTGTATCACATGTTTTATAAGGGAAATACCAAGAATGCCGAGGGCAAGGAGATAAAGAACGGTATTCAGCAGGCTACTTCCAAGAGTCTGCATGGTAAGTGGGTGGAAGACTTCAAGTATATTGATGCTTACGCCGACACAAAGACTGGAGTTGAAGGCTCTGGTGTATTCAAACTCAACGACAAGGATGAGTATGTCTTGATGTACGACCTTTATGGAAGCGGTCGATATGAGTATCAGACCTCCAAGGACTTGAAGACATTCTCTTCCAAGCCACAGTCTTTCCGTAAGAATTTCTTCCCTCGCCACGGCACCGTTTGCTCGGTCACTGCCGATGAGTTGGAGCACTTGCAGCAGAAGTGGGGGTATGTGTTGAAGCATGAATGGACGGCAAAGGGCAATCCACTCTTCACCCATATCCATACTGCCGACCCTGCCGTGCTTGTTGACAAGGATACCTTGTGGCTTTTTGCTGGTCACGATTCCGAGGAAAAGCATACGGGGTATATGATGCGCGACTGGCAGGTGTTCTCTACCACCGATATGAAGCATTGGACGCAATATCCAACTCCTCTCTTTATAGATGATTTCAAGTGGGCGAAGAGCAAGCAGGCTTATGCCGGTCATGTAGTGGAGCGTAATGGCAAATACTATTGGTATGTTTCCACCAACTGGTGTGGCATCGGCGTGGCAGTGAGTGATAAGATTACAGGTCCTTACAAGGATGCGCTCGGCAAGCCATTGCTGACCAATAAGGACTGCTTCGACTCCAAGCACAGTTGGGCATGCATCGACCCTGCTATTTTTATCGACGATGACAATACTCCTTATATTGTATGGGGCAACAGGGAGTGCTACATCGCCAAGTTGAAGGACAACATGGTGGAGATAGACGGAGAGATTAAGCGCATCGACTTGGGTGCAGATTTCCCTTTCACAGAGGCCCCTTGGGTGCATAAGTATAATGGCAAATACTATTTGAGCTATGCTTCGGGATGGCCGGAGAAGATAGCATACGCCATGGCAGACAATATCATGGGACCTTGGACTCCGAAGGGAATCATCAGCGAGATTGCGGGCAACAGCAATACCACCCATCCTGCCATCGTCAACTACAACGACCAGTGGCTCTTCTTCTCTCACAATGGCGCATTGCCAGATGGAGATGGTGGACATCGTAGTGTCATCATCGAACCGATGGCTTACAATGCAGACGGCACGATCAAGCCTATTCCTCCTACTGCCAAGGGGGTAAGCGGACTGGGCAACCCTATATTGCCTGGCTTCCATGCCGACCCGGAAATCTTGTACTCCAACAAGACCAAGAAGTACTATATCTATTCCACCACCGATGGTAAACCTGGATGGGGAGGTTATAAGTATTATGTCTATTCTTCATCAGACTTGAAGGAGTGGAAGAACGAGGGTGTGGCACTCGATGCCTCTACCGACCAAATCACTTGGGCTAACGGCAACCTTTGGGCTCCAGCTGCCGTCGAGGTAAAGCAAAAGAATGGTAGCTATAAGTACTATCTCTATTTTAGTGCCCGCCCCAACGATAACGGCAGGAAGCAGATGGGTGTGGCTGTGGCAGATTCTCCAATCGGGCCTTTCATCGACCTCGGCTATCCTCTCTTGTCGAAGAACCATCCTGGATGCAAGGGACAGCTTATCGACGTGGATGTATTCATCGACCCCGTATCCCAAAAGCCCTATCTCTACTGGGGCAACAGTTTCATGGCAGGAGCAGAGCTGGAGCCTAGCATGACGAAGATAAAGGACGAGACCGTGACGGTGATGACCCCGAAGGGAGGCACCTTGCAGGATTATGCTTATCGAGAGGCACCCTACGTGTTCTATCGCAACGGCTTGTATTATTTCATGTGGTCGGTGGATGATACGGGGGCTGCCAACTATCACGTGGCATACGGAACATCGAAAAGCCCGCTAGGACCTATTGAGGTGGCTAAAGACCCGATTGTCTTGATACAAGACCCACAGCATGAGATTTATGGCACCGCCCACAACTCTGTCGTCCAGATTCCAGGTACGGATGAGTGGTACATCGTGTACCATCGCATCAACAAGGATTACTTGCGTTATCAGCCGGGCGTACATCGTGAGGTCTGTATCGACAAGATGGAGTTTAATGCCGACGGTACCATCAAGCGAGTGGTGCCGACGCAAAAAGGAGTCGTACTCGATAAAATATAAACTAAAAATGTAATGAACATGAAAACGAAACAACTGTTAACTTCATCAAAAGGTTGGACCCTAGCCTCAGCTTTGATGCTCATGGGTGCAGCTCCAGTGGAAACGATGGCTGCGAAAGTAGCGCAGGTCGTTCTGCAATTAGGAGTAGTAAAAGGCCAGGTTGTAGACGCCGAGGGTGAACCTGTCATAGGTGCTACTATTAAGGTTCAAGGTACTTCTAATGGCACCATCTCTGATATAGATGGTAAGTTTTCCTTGGATGTGCAGCCTAATGCAATTTTGGAGATTTCTTATATTGGTTACAAAACTCAAACAGTGAAGGCTATTGGCAAAATTCTCAACATTAAGTTGGAAGAGGATGGACAAGCCTTGAACGAGGTGGTTGTCGTAGGCTATGGTACAGTGAAACGTAAGAACTTCACAGGTTCTGTTTCTTCTGTCAATGTGGCTAACTCTGCTATTGCCAATCTTCCAACATCCAATGCCATGGATGCTTTGAGAGGTACGGTAACGGGTATCAGTTTGTCACAGCAGCAAGGTGCTGGTCAAGCTCCATCCATCCAGGTGCGTGGTCAGAAGTCTGTAAATGGTGGTTCCACTCCATTGATTGTAGTTGATGGTGTCATCTACATGGGCTCTTTCCGTGATATAGACCCTAACACCATTCAAAGCATGAGCGTTTTGAAGGATGCAACTTCTTTGGCAGCATATGGCTCACAGGCTGCCAATGGTGTCATTATGATTACTACCAAGAAAGGACTGATAGGTAAGCCTGTTGTCAATGTCAACTCTTCTTGGGCTTTCTCTACTGCTGCTTCCAAGCCAGATGTACTCAGCCCCGAGAACTATGTGAAGAAGGTAAATGCCTTGGCGGGTCTCGACGAGAATGCTGACCCAACTTGGATGCGTGAGTTTGAGTATGAAAACTATAAAGCGGGAAAGACCATCGACTGGTTTGACTATTGTACACGTACAGGCTTGATGCAGAATTATTCTGCATCGGTATCAGGTGCGACAGAGAAGACCAACTATTATTTCTCTGGTTCCTATACAGACCAGGATGGTGTTGTAAAGGGTGATGACTATAATCGTACCTCTTTCAACATGCGCTTACAGAGTGACATCACCAAATGGTTGCAAATCGGTGGCTCGGCTGCTTATACATTCAATGATTACTCTGGTCCAACCACTTACAATCTCTATCAAGCAGTTCGCTTGAGTCCATACGGTCGTGCAGAGAGAGCAGACGGTGGCGGTATTGAGAAATATCCAGTAACAGAGGGAGTGTATCGTACTAACCCAATGTGGGATGTATTGAGTGGAACCATCGATGACCATGATACCTATGCAACCACAGCTCTCAAGGGACATATCTTGGTGACTTGCCCATGGATAGAAGGATTGACTTATCGTATGAATGGAACATACTCTGTAGAGAACATAGAGCGTGATTATTTCACTCATGAGGGTTACTATATTAAGGAAGGTGCTTCCGACGATCGCTACTCTCCATCTACGGTGGCTAATTACTTAGCTTCTGCCAATGGCTATAGCAATCGTACCAAGAACACTTATTGGGTATGGGATAATATCTTCAACTATAACCATCAGTTTGGCAATCATTATGTAGATGCAACTTTCGTATACACTCGTGATTCCTATACATACGATTACCGTGGAATGTCTGGTTCTGATTTCTCTGCACTTGGCAATAGTACACTTGGTGCTTATGGCTTGAACTATGCTGCTACCCAGAAGATTTCAAACACGGGATATACTCGTAAAAATGATGTGGGCTACTTGTGGCGTTTGAACTATAACTACAAGGACACTTATCATCTCAGTGCTTCTTTGCGTCGTGATGGTTCTTCTGTGTTTGGGGCTAACCACAAGTGGGGTAACTTCCCCGCCGTAGGTTTAGCTTGGACCATGAGTAACGAGGAGTTTATCAAGGCCGTCAAGCCAATCTCTTACTTGAAGGTAAAGGCTTCGTGGGGTAAGAATGGTAATCAATCGTTGAGCCCATACCAGACACTTTCGAAGATTACGCTGGGTCAGGCTGGCGGCTATAGCTATCCATTTGGTAATCTTTCAGAGGTGAGTTGGGGACAGCGTGTCACCACCATGGGTAATGCCGATTTGGGTTGGGAGTCAACTGAGTCGTTCAACTATGGCTTTGAGTTAGGACTCTTGAAGGATCGCATCAATATTCAGTTGGATGCCTACAACTCTAAGACCACCAGTCAGATATTCGACCGTTCCATCCCTGTCATGATTAATGGACTTACCTCTATGAAGGCAACCATGGGGCGTGTCGACAACTGGGGGGTTGAGGTGAATCTCAATACCAAGAACATTGTGACCAAGGACTTCACTTGGGAGAGTTCTCTCATCTTCTATATGAACCGTAACAAGTTGAAGGAACTTTATGGTGATGGCAAGGATGACATCTCTAACTCTTTGTTCCTTGGCAAGTCTTTGGGGGCTATCTATGGCTACAAGCCTATTGGCATCATACAAGCTGCGTATGATGCTAATGGCAATCCTATCTATGATGCCAATGGAAAGCTCCAGGTTTGCGATGCAGATAAGGCATACGCTGATGCCAATGGCGCTCAGCCTGGTGATGTAAAGTTTGCCAACATGGATGGTAGCGAGGATGGAAAGATTACTTCTGATGACCGTACCATCTTGGGATATACCAAGCCAAACTTTACCATGAGCTTGGGCAACACCTTGAAGTATAAGGATTTTGAACTCTATTTCCTCTTCACAGGTCTGTTTGGAGGTAATGGTTATGCAAGAGCTACCAATCTCTATGCATACCAAACCTCATCTGATGTTCAGGGAGACAACAACTTGAACCATGGCTGGTGGACAGTGGAGAATAAGAGCAACAAGTATCCACGTGTGAACTATAGTAATGGAAACTATCGCCCACTGCAAAGCTATGCCTTTGTACGTTTGCAGGATTTGAGCCTCTCCTACACATTCCGCCAGGCATGGTTGAAGAAGGCAATGATCAACAATCTCAAAGTCTATGTGGCTTGCAAGAACTTGTTCACTTTGACAGGTTGGGATGGTGGCGATCCTGAAATCCAGCAGACATTGGGTACAGGCTATTCTTATGGATATCCTTTGTCAAGAACCGTATCAGTAGGTTTAAATCTCACATTCTAAACATTAAAACGAATAGACAATGAAAACAAATAAATTATTGCTATTGGCTCTGGCTACAGCTTCATTGGGATTGGCATCTTGTAATGATGGCGACTTCTTGACAGAAAAGCCAAAGACTATATATACCACAGACAATGCCTATGGCACAGTAGACCAGGTGAAGGCTAACATTACCAACTTGTATGTCCATATCCGTTATTGGTATCAGATAGACAAGTTCTTGAAGGGTCAGGGTACTGATGTCCTTGACACTCCATACTTCCGTGACACCAACGGTGGTTATTGCAACTTCTCCAAGTGGTCTTCCACATCAAGCTCTTCCACTAAGATTTTTGATGCCATGTATCAGTTGGTCAACTATGCCAACCAGTCGTTGGAAGGCTATAATACTCCTAACTTGACTTGGGATTCTGAAGCCGAGAAGAAAGAGGCGTATGGTGAAATCATGTTCTTTAGAGGATATGGTTATCTTACCTTGGGCGAGTTGTTTGGTGGCGTACCGTTGGTAGATAAGTTCTATCAGACCTTGAAACTGGATTTTGCTCGTTCAAGCCGAGAGGAAACCTATGAGTTTGCCATTAAGGACTTGGAGTCTGCCGCAGAGAGTCTGCCCGACTATCCTTCGGAGGCTGGTAGAGTAGGCAAGGGTATTGCTTACCACTTCTTGTCGGAGGCATATTTAGCATTGGCTACCATCAAGGGCAATGATAAGAACGACTTGCAGAAATCTGTAGGCTATGCCGATAAGGTGATGGCTTTGCATCCTCTGATGACACAACGCTTTGGTACTCGTGCCACTCCGGGAACTGGTACTGCGAAGAATGGCGTAGAGGCTTATTATGCTGATGGCAACGTGTTCTTCGACTTGTTCCAGGAAGGTAATTATGACAATAGTGAGGGGAATACAGAGGCTCTTTGGACTTTGGAAAACGATTATGCTGTCTATCATCAGTATGGTGGCAACAACTATGTGAATACACCTCGTGATATGTGTCCTGTGTTGCGTGATGTAGTATGGAAACCAGAGTACAAGGAAGACGGTGCGGGTGCAGGTCCTTGGACAGGTGATATTGACACTAAGGAATATCCTGGTGGAAATGTATGTGCATACGTTGGTGGTCGTGCGGTTGCCAACATTGCTCCTACCAACTATGTCATCAACGAAGTATGGCAGAACGATGAGGGAGACATCCGTAACGCGGCTTGCAATATCCGTCGTACGTTCAAGTGCTTGGATAAAAAGCATTCCATGTATGGCAAGGAAGTTGCAATGGATATGCTGGACTATTCAACCCAGAAAATTACGGAGATGTTCCCAGTCTGGACAAAGTTTGCTCCTGTCGATGATTGGGGGTATGACGACTTGGTTGACGGTGGAAACCGTTCCAATATGTACTGTGACCAGTATGCTCATCGTTCGGCAGAGACTTTGCTCTTGAGAGCTGAGGCTAAGTTGAGAATGGGCGACACGGATGGAGCTGCGGCTGATGTCAACATTTTGAGAGACCGTGCTCTGTGCAAGGTGAAGGCTCAGGCCTCTGATATGTCTTTACAATACATTCTGGATGAGCGTGTGAGAGAGTTGTTTGGCGAGGAGCGTCGTTGGGTTACTCTTCTGCGTATGGGCGACGATGGCATCAAGAGCATCAATGAACATGCCATGTATATCGTAGCCCAACCTTATTGGGGTGGTTATTTCAAGGCTTCACAGCCAATAGTAAGCAAGTGGAATCTCTTCCCTATTCCTCAGACTGTTATCGATAATAATACAGGTAACACGATTGAGCAGAATCCTGGTTGGTAAGAGACATTTTAGTTATGAACTTTAATAAGGTGTGTCGAGTATGGTTAGTGTCTCTGCTGACTGTACTTGGCGCACCTTATTCTTTGAAGACCCTATCATGATTAATGATATAGGTACGTATATAATTGTTTCATATTGTAGCAGAAAAGTCAAAAAAGACATCTTCTGCTACCGATTGCTTGGTGCTGTAGCCCTCGAAACGCCTCATTTACACTTGTAAACACAAAAAGTTGCTCGAAATTTTGAAGATGAGGTTCTTGCCAACGCCCTGGCGAGTGGTGAAGTGAATCATCAACTACTTGCTTTTACTCGTCGAACACTGTCTCGGGAGCCCATACACATCCCACTTCCGACCACTTCATGTCTGGTTGCCGGGCAAATTAGAGAAGTCGATGTTGGTGCGTGTCCAATGAATCAAGTCCTTTGACTTCATCAAGACAAGCCCTCGGTTGTTGTCCCAACCATACAGTTTGCCGTCTCTTTCCCATTGCGTGTTGCGCTTTCTCTCTCTCTGGGCATAGATGTGGAGGTCGGTCATGGAGAGATAGAAGGCGTCGTCTGGTCCACGGAAGATATGTGGGTCACGGATGCCGTGCTGCACGGCGATGGTGTCGCCGCTGATGACAGGCTTGTCATCATTGAGTGCCGTCCAAGTGTAGCTATCCTTGCTGATAGCCATGTGCAAGCCATGGTCTTGGTCCTTGTGGTAAACCATCAGATAAGCGGTCTGCTTGTCGGTTGTCTTGGCAGGAGTGCCTGCCATCATGCTTTGCCCCTCATGCCGAGGAACATCATGCTAAGTAAAAACTTCTTCATAGTAATGTCATGCTAATTGTTATTATCGTTTCCATTTAGTTGAGACGGCAACACGCCAAACTTCTCCTTGAAGCATTTGGAGAAATACTTAGATGTGGCAAATCCAACTTTTGTTGCCAATGTGCTTATCATGATGTTCGGGTGTTTCTTCAATATGGCAGCTGCCTTTTTCAATCGCACATCCTTGATAAACTCGTTTGGAGAGAGACCGCAAAGAGCTTGGATCTTTCGGTAAAGGCTCATTCTGCTCATACACATGTCTTGGCTGAGCTGCTCTACACCGTAATCACTATCACTGAGGTGACTTTCGATATGCTCAATTAAGAGCTTGATAAACTCTTCCGAATGAGACTTGTCTTCTTTCAACTCTTCGGGCTTGATTTGTACTTCGTTTAATGCTAAAGTCTTATGCTTTTCTTGCAAAACATGCAGAAGTTTGATTCGTCTGTTCAGTCGCCAAAGCCCATATCCTCCAAGGCAGGCTATTATCATATAAATAATGTAAGCCCACCAAGTTTCCCACCAAGCCAAATGATGGTAAAGGACATATTCTTTTACCGAGTCCGACCAGCAGCCGTAGCTATCTGTGGCTTTCAGTGAGATGCGAAATCTACCCTTGGGCAAGTGGGACAGGGAGATGGTGTTGACACCTTGTGGTAGGTAAATCCACTTTTTGCTCCAACCTTCCACTTTGTAAGCAAAGGTAATCTTGTTGGCATGGAGTGGGTCGAAAGTGGTGCATCTCAGCACGATGCTCGTCTCGTCTTTTGGAATGTCTATCAAGTGGGTCTTGGCATTGAGCAACAATATGGAGTCTCCCATCTGCATAGACGTTATCATCGGGGCGGACAGGGCAGTGTTCTGCCTGTCCAACATCTTAGACGATTCAAATTCCAAATAGGCACCCATACCACCAATGCCTATCTGATGGTCGTTGACAGTTTCTATGCAATTGAAGTAAGCGATGTTGATGTCTGCATCCGTATTTCGCATGATTCGAAAGGCATTGTTGCGTGGGTTATACTCTCGAAGATATTGATTGGAAAGCAGCCATACATGCCCTGCGCCATCCACTTTTACATCGTAAATGGCCTCTTTGTTGGTGTTGCTTATCTGTTTTTGATAAACTAATTCATGTTCATCAGGTTTCATGGAGAACACAGAACCTTGTAAGGAGGCGCACCATAGTGTGCCATCTGGGGCAATGGATAGGGTGGAAAAGCCCTCTTCACGTGGGTTCGGGATTGCGGATAATTTCCCTTTGCTATTATAGCAATACAATTTTCTGAGTGCATCGATGAAGTAAATGTTACCACTGGCAGAGGTTGCTATTGTTACCACCTTGTTGTGGCTTCTAATTTTTCTGTGTTTTACGTTTCCCATTGCCGAGTAGGAATAGATGCCATCTTCGGTGCCAACCCAGAGTGTTCCGTCTCCATTGTCAACGATGCAGCTTATGTTGGAAGGGAAACTTGTATAGCTTGTCTCTCTTCCGCCCTTATTACTCCAATCTATATGTTTTAAGGTCTTGTTTTCGGCAGCCCAGATTCCTGCTCTCTGCTTGTCTTTGGCAATGCATTGTCCAAAACGTAAACTGCCAGCCATCTTTAGCTGCGATGGATTCGTCTGCCAATGCATCAGCCCTATGCGCCCTTGCCAAATCCAGTATCCGTCACCATCGGCAACCATCCTGTCTGCCAGTAACGGATACCCTGTCTGTCGTGACATGTCTGCCACTGTTTCTCGTTTCAAGAACTGCATCGGGCTTGAAACAATGAAAGTGTGGGGAATAAAGCCTGATACCCAAATGTTCCCATTCTTGTCCTCGCACATTTCGTCAAGAATCTTTCTGCCTAGGGAAAGAAAATCGGAAGTCGGGACTGCTACTAATTGGCGACCTACTCTACGATAAAGATACAAGTTGTCTAAGGTAGTAACCCATAGCAAACCTTGCTTCTTGTCGATGAGCATATCTAGGCAACGAGCCATGTCTGCGGACAAGGCTGTTTGTGGTTGGGGAGTGATGCGCATGTTTTTCGTATCATAGAATACGATTCCACCTCCCCAGGTAGCTACCCAAAAGCCGTTTTGAGCCATGTCCTCAACCATACGGCAGGCTCCAAAAGGACAGTTCCATGGCATTTTTTGCATCTTTTTGCTGTTATAATCATATCTGCAAGGTGCTCCTTCCCAGGTCGCAATCCAAATGTGATGAGAGGAATCTTCCACAAATTGGGAGGCATGCTGGATGCTCTTGTCGTGAAATAAAATCTTTTCATTCTTAGGGTTCAAGCAATAGATGCCTTCGGATGTCGTTACCCAAATGTTTTTTCGAGAGTCCAAGAACAATGCTGAGACAAAGGTTTCCTTGTTGGGAAACACTTCTTTCAGCTGATAAGTATGCTTGCTTAAACGGTAAAGTCGCTTTTCAGTGCCAACCCAAATGTCACCCAAAGCATCTTCTGTTATGCATCTTATGTTGTTGGCCAATTCTCCGTTGGCTTGAAATACATCAATCTGATAGCCATTGTCTCGGCAGAGACCGCCACCTGTCGTGCCATACCACATATAGCCTTCAGAGTCTTGGAAGATGCAATGTACCTTAGCTACAGGCAACAAAGATTGGGTGGGTAGGTAATGGGATGTATACATGCCAAAGGCTCTCTCGGGAGCCAAGAGTGCCAAGAGGAATAACATCAAAGGGTAATTCCATAAACGCATATAGAAAGTGTACTTCGACATGTATTTTGCTTTTAGTTGTTTACGAGGGCAAAGGTACTAATTTTTTCGCTCATGCCATAATGAATAAGGAGAAAAACGCTTGCGAAGTGCTATGTTTGTAACATTTAGGGGGAATAATTGTCACAAAACAACCTTTTTACATCAGTTTCCGCATTTCGATATGTTACATACCATGCCTTTGGTTGTTTTTGCTTATCTTTGCAACAGTAAAAGGAAAACCATAAAATATTAAAGTATGAAAAGAACAACACTAGCAATCTTTGCCCTAGTTGCAGCATCTTGTACTTGGGCGCAGAAAGTAACAACTTTCACTACCACAGAGTCGGCTTCTTGGACTCAAGGCAAGACTGCCTTGTCGGCTAAGGCTGAGGGAAAAGTCGTGGCGGAAATCAATGCACAAAGTCATGGTGTACCATTTCAAGGATTCGGAACAACTTTCAACGAGTTGGATTGGGATGCCTTCAATATGCTCTCTCGTAAGGAGCAGGATGAACTGATGCACGGCATTTTTGCACCCGATGGAGACTTGAAGTTTACCTTGGGAAGAGTTTCCATGAATGCCAACGACTATGCCAGAGCTTGGTATAGTTGCGATGAGGTGGATGGCGACTTTGCCCTTAAGTACTTCAACATCGAGCACGATAAGCGAAACATCATCCCTTTGGCTCGTGCTGCCCAGAAGTATCAGCCTAACTTGCAACTCTTCATGAGTCCATGGAGTCCTCCTGTGTGGATGAAAATCAACCACGACTATCCTGTGTCTCCAAGCAAATACAACAAGATGGACGCTCGCCAAGGCTACCTATTATATATGGATGACGGCAAGAATCTCGATGCCGACGAGATGAAACTCTTGGGCGACCGCAACGGCGTGTTCCCTCGTCGTCTCGCCACACAGGATTATTTCATCCAAGACCCACGTTATCTGCAATGCTATGCAGACATGTTCTGTCGCTTCATTGAACTCTACAAGGAAGAAGGACTGCCTATCACCAAGGTGATGTATCAGAACGAGGCTTATTCCTATACTCCATATCCTGGTTGCGCATGGACAGCTGAGGGAACTTTGCGATTCAACAACGAATACCTCGCCCCGACGCTCGCCAAGAAACATCCTGAGGTGGAACTGTGGATAGGTACGTTCAATACCAACCGACTCGACTATGTGGAGAAAATATTGGATGACAAGACCCTGCAAGCCAACGTGAAGGGCATCGGAACCCAATGGGAGTGCCGTAACAACCTGCCAGCCATGCGTGATCGTTATCCAAACCATCGCTTTATGGTGAGCGAGAGCGAGTGTGGCAATGGCTCGATGGACTGGAAGGCTGGTGAGCATACCTTCTTCTTGCTATCCGATAACCTTGGCAATGGTTGCGATGAATACTATAACTGGAACTTCATCTTGAAGGACAATGGTGTCTCTCCTTGGGGATGGACGCAGAACGCCATGGTGCAGGTGGATGGCAAAACTCGTAAGATGCGCTATACGGCTGAGTATTATGCCTATAAGCACTTTAGTCATTTCGTTACGAAAGGCACGCAGATGATAGCTTACGCTGGTCGTGACTATAGCAAGACACCAGTCGTAGCCTTCAAGGATAAGAATGGAAGATACATCGTGACGGCAGGTAACTTCACCGACAAGGAGGCTACCCTTACCGTAAAGGTCGGCAAGAAGTATCTCAACATCAAGACGAAGGCGCATTCCTTCAATACTTATATTATATAATAAGGTGAGAATGAATAAGATTACGATGTCCTTAGGGCTAGGATTTGCACTATTACTGTGCAACCCTGCCAATGCCGCTTCTTTGCAGAAAGGCAATCAAGCGAACAGGCAAGAACTCAACTTCGATGCCTCATGGAAATTCTTCTTGGGAGATGATTCCTTGGCTTCTCGTACGAATTATAGCGATGCCAAGTGGCGAACCTTGGGCTTGCCACACGACTGGAGCATCGAGCAGGGGATAGACCGAAATGCTCCTGCTGGCAATGATGGTGGTTATTATCCTACAGGTATCGGGTGGTATCGCAAGAACTTCAAACTTCCTGCTTCTTATCGCAAGGGAGACAAGGTGCAACTGTATTTTGAGGGTGTGTATATGAACTCATCGGTATATGTGAATGGCAAGAAGGTGGGTGGACATCCTTACGGTTATACCTCTTTCTTCTGCGACATCACGGATGCTGTGTTGCCAGGAAAGAACAATGTGGTGGCAGTGAGAGTAGATAATGCGCAGCAGAAGAATTGCCGTTGGTATTCGGGCTCGGGCATCTATCGTCCTGTCAAGCTGATTTGCTCTTCTCCTGTTCATGTCGCCAACTGGGGAGTGAACATCCAGACCAAGCAAATCTCTTCTTCTGAAGCTACCATCGTTGTGGCAACCAAGGTGAAGAACGAGACTTCCGCTCCGAAGACCATCTATCTCTCCACCTTATTGGGGAGTGGGGAAAAGCAAACTTCGGATAAGATTGTGGTACCAGCAGGAACAGAGCAGGAGGTAAGCCAAGAAATAAAAGTCCAGCAACCAAGACTTTGGGACTTGGAGCATCCAAACCTTTATCAAGCTACCGTGAAAGTGATGGATGAAGGCGACAAGGTGCTCGATGAGACCAGTCAGGCTTTCGGCATCAGAGAGCTGAAATTCTCGACCGATGGTTTCTTCCTCAATGGCAAGAAGGTGCTCATCAATGGTGGATGCGTACACCACGACAATGGCATCTTGGGAGCGGCAGCCTTTGACAAGGCGGAGGAAAGAAAGGTTAGAATGATGAAAGAAGCAGGTTTTAATGCCATTCGAACATCGCACAATCTTCCTTCCGAGGCTTTCCTCGATGCTTGCGACCGACTGGGTATGCTTGTAATCGACGAGGCTTTCGACGGTTGGCGCGATGCCAAGAACACGCACGACTATTCCACTTTGTTTGACAAGTATTGGCAGCAAGATGTCGATGGCATGGTGCTGAGAGACCGCCGCCACCCTTCCATTATCTCCTGGAGCATTGGCAACGAGGTGATAGAGCGTAAGAAGCTTGAGGTGGTTACCACCGCTCATAAGTTGGCTGGCGAGGTGCATCGCTATGATGCCCGTCCTGTTACCTCCGCCTTGGCTTCTTGGGACAGGGATTGGGAAATCTACGACCCATTGGCTGCCCAGCTCGATGTAACGGGATATAACTATATGATTCATAAGTCGGAAGGCGACCATCAGCGAGTGCCCGACCGCATCATGTGTCAGACGGAATCTTACCCAAGGGATGCCTACAAGAATTGGGAAAAGGTACACGACCATGACTATATCATTGGCGACTTCGTTTGGACTGGCATCGACTATCTTGGAGAATCGGGTATCGGCCGTTGGTGGTATGATGGCGATGTGGCTGGCGAGCATTATCATCGTCCGCTCTATCCTTGGCATGCGGCTTATTGTGGCGACATCGACTTGACGGGATGGCGCAAGCCTATCTCCCATTATCGCAGTATGCTCTACAATGATACGGAAAAGCTCTATCTTGCCGTCAAGGAGCCTGATGGTTACAAAGGTAAGATTAGAACTGGTCTTTGGGCTGTTTGGCCTACCTGGGAGTGCTGGAACTGGCAAGGACATGAGGGCAAGAACATCGAGGTGGAAGTTTATTCCAAGTATCCGAAGGTTCGCTTGTTGCTCAATGACAAGGTGATAGCCGAGAAAGAGGTGAATCGCCAGTCTGAGTTCAAGGCTGTGTTTGCGATACCTTATCAGCCAGGAACCTTGAAGGCTGAGGCTTTGCAGGATGGCAAGGTAGTGGAAACTCGTGAACTATCTACTGCCTCAGAGCCTGTTGCCATTCGAGCCATAGCCGAAGACAAGCAGATGAAGGCTAATGGCGAAGACTTGGCTTTCATCCAAGTGGAGGCTATCGACAAGGATGGAAGGGTATGTCCGAATGCAGAGCTTAAGTTGCAATTGGATGTAACGGGCGCAGGTGTACTTGCTGCCGCTGGCAATGCCGACATCAAGGACTTGGATCCTTATACCGACAACAAGATGACGACATGGAAAGGGCGTGGACTGGTAGTATTGCGCAGCACCCATAAGTCGGGATTAGCAAAACTGACCATCAAGAGTGAAGGAATGAAACCTGTAATAGTTTCGATTCCTTGCAAATTGTAATATTTTAGGTTGGCAATGTGGAAAACGTGCTAGAGAAGTTTGGTTCTTTCAATTATTCATAGTATCTTTGCCCTTATAATCCTTGGAATGGTGTATTATTAAATGAAGAAAACAGAGAAACAACAAAAGATAGCTGCCGCAGCCTTCGCCAAGCGATGGGAGGGCAGGGGATACGAGAAGGGAGAAAGTCAAATTTTCTGGACGGAACTCCTCGCCGAAGTGATGGGCGTGGAAGTTCCGTCACAGTTTATCCGCTTCGAGCAACAAGCACAGCTCGACCATACCTCTTTCATAGATGGCATGATTCCATCTACCCATGTGATGATAGAGCAGAAGTCGTTGGGCAAAGACTTGCGCCAAGCCATCAAGCAGAGCGACGGCACTTTGCTCACTCCTTTCCAGCAAGCGCAGCGATACTCTGCCGTGTTGCCTTACTCGGAGCGTCCTCGCTGGATAGTGACTTGCAACTTCGCCGAGTTCGACGTGTATGACATGGAGAACCCGAAGGGTGAGCCTTCTCGCATTCTGTTGAAAGACTTGGAGAAGGAATACTATCGCTTGCAATTCCTCGTGGAACAGCAAGGTGCGCATCTTCAGCGAGAGATGGAGGTGTCGATGAAGGCTGGTGAGATTGTGGGCAAACTTTACGATGCTTTCATCGAGCAGTATGATACCGACGACCCTCAGTCGCTCCGATACCTTAATATATTATGTGTGCGCTTGGTGTTCTGCCTCTATGCCGAGGATGCAGGCATCTTTGGCAAGCGAGACATGTTTCACGACTATCTCGCCCAATTCGACACCTCTTTTATGCGTATGGCTTTGGTGCAACTCTTCGAGGTGCTCAATACCCCTTCAGACAAGCGAAGCAAGTATCTTAATCCTACGCTTGCAGCTTTCCCTTATACCAATGGCGGTCTCTTTGCCGAGGATATAGACATTCCTCAATTCACCGACGAACTTCGGGAGACGCTTCTCCAGCATGCCTCGCTCGACTTCGACTGGAGCGAGATTTCGCCAACCATCTTCGGTGGCGTGTTCGAGAGTACCCTCAACCCAGAGACTCGCCGTTCGGGCGGTATGCACTATACTTCGATAGAGAACATCCACAAAGTCATCGACCCTCTCTTTTATAACGACCTTCGAACGGCGTTCGAAGACTGTCGGGAGGAACAGAACGTCAAGAAACGTATGCAGCGACTCCATGCCTTGCAAGATAAGATGGCGGCATTGCGTTTCTTCGACCCCGCGTGTGGTTCGGGCAACTTCCTCACCGAGACTTACCTTTCCTTGCGTCGTTTGGAGAACGAGATTATCAAGCAGATATATAGCGTAGAGCAGTTGGATGCCTTCAATAACCCCATCAAGGTGAATATCCACCAGTTTTATGGCATAGAAATCAACGATTTCGCAGTCACCGTAGCCACCACAGCCTTGTGGATAAGCGAGGCGCAGATGATGGCGGAAACGGAGAAGATTATCCATCATGACATCGACTTCCTGCCCTTGAAGAGCTATGCCAACATCACGGAAGGCAACTCGTTGAGGATAGAGTGGGAGAGCGTTTGCCCGAAGGAAGAATTAGACTATATCATCGGCAATCCGCCGTTTGTAGGATATTCATTGCAGAGCAAGGAGCAAAAAAACGACTTGCTCAGTGTCTTTGTAGATGAGAAAGGCAAGCCTTTCAAGACCGCTGGCAAGATAGACTATGTGGCAGCTTGGTATTACAAGGCAGCCCAAATGATGCGCGGTACAAACATTCGTGCTGCCCTCGTCTCCACCAATTCCATCACGCAAGGAGAGCAGGTTTCCGCCATTTGGAAACCGCTCAAAGAAATGTTTGGCGTGCATATCGACTTTGCCTATAGCACCTTCCGATGGGATAGCGAGGCGAGCTTGAAGGCGCATGTGCATTGCGTGATAGTAGGATTCTCGGATACTCCTAACAATAAGCCAAAGCAACTTTTTGACAATGAACAAACGACAGAGGCAAAGAATATCAATGGGTATTTGTGCGACGCTCCTGATGTGTTCGTGAAAAGTAGAACCAAGCCGCTATGCGATGTACCCAACATGATATATGGCGCAAAGCCTACTGATGGAGGCAACTTATTGCTATCATTTGAAGAGAAAGACGAATTACTGAAAGCCGAGCCACAAATAGCCCCTTTTATCAAACGCTTGATTGGTTCGCAAGAATTTATCAACAATAAGGAGCGTTATTGCCTTTGGCTTGTTGGTGCTTCGCCAGCTTTACTTCGCCAATGCCCAAAAGTAATGAAAAGAGTTGAAGCTGTAAGGGTTTTTCGCTTGGCAAGTAGCAAGGCAGCGACAAGAAAGCAGAAATATCAACATGGTTTGATGAGCCAAGATGCTCTGATAGTGACTACATTGTGGTTCCAGAAGTATCTTCGGAGAGAAGAAAATACATACCGATGGGATTTATGTCAAAGGATGTAATCTGCTCAAACTTGATAAAGTTTATCCCCGATGCCACCCTCTACCACTTCGGTATCTTGGAATCGAACGTCCATATGGCATGGATGCGAGCTGTGTGCGGTCGCTTGAAGAGCGACTATCGTTACAGCAAGGACATCGTGTATAACAATTTCCCTTGGCCATCGCCAACCGCCGAGCAGCAAGCGAAGATAGAAGCATCAGCCCAAGCCATCCTCGATGCAAGAGCCTTGTATCCCGACTCTTCCTTGGCAGACCTCTACGACCCTACGCTTATGCCGAAGGAACTCCTCCAAGCTCATCGCCAGAACGACCGAGCCGTGATGGCAGCCTACGGCTTCTCCGTAAAGATGACGGAGAGCGAATGTGTGGCAGAGCTATTCAAGAGGTATCGTGAGTTAGCGGAATAGAAATATTCCTTGTCATAAAGGAGAGGCATACGGTTTGTTGTGTGATGAATGATAACCGTATGCCTCTTGATATAAAGTTTGTTTCTTAAGGCTGTAAAGTTGCAGCCATCATACCATAAAACCGATAGAAGCCTATTACCTTTTGTGTAGCCAAATCTTTATTTCTATAAATATAACTTATATTTAACGAAATATAGCCTTTGTTTTTGTAAATAAAGGCTAGGCGATATGGTTGGTAGTAGGCTTCTATAGGTTTTGCGTCAAGCTGATGGGCATTTGGCATTAGGCTGATACGAAGTTTATATAAGGGTTTTGCCTTTGATGTTGTACTACAGTACAAAAAAGAGAGAAATATTTTGCATTCTCATTTATTAGTCTTATCTTTGCAGCAAACTAGAATAGATACGGATTATGGAAGGTAGAAAATATCCTCTCGGAATACAAACGTTCGAGAATGTTATCAAGGGAAAATATGTGTATGTAGATAAGACGGCTCTTGTCTATCAGTTAGTGCATGGATATAAGTATTGCTTTTTGAGTCGTCCAAGACGATTCGGAAAGTCGCTTCTTGTCACTACCCTCCAAGCCTACTTCGAGGGCAAGAAAGACTTGTTCAAAGGATTGGCTATCGAACAGTTGGAGCAAGAGTGGGTAAGCTATCCTGTCATTCATATAGACTTGAGCAAAGGAAAGTTCTACGACTTGGAGTCTTTGCATGCTACTTTAAATAGCCTATTGGTGGAGTATGAGAAAAAGTATTCTCTTGATGTGGAATCAGAAAAGGCATATAATGTAAGACTGCAGAATATCATTGAGGCTGCTCATGCCCAAGCAGGCAAGGATGTTGTGGTGCTCATTGATGAGCATGATGCACCAATGCATGACTCTATGAACAATGAGGATTTGCAAGACCAGATTCGTGATAGAATGCGCAATTTCTTTAGCCCTTTGAAAGGAGAGGAGAAAATTCTTCGTTTCGTTTTATTGACAGGTATATCCAAGTTTAGCCAACTGAGCATCTTTAGTGAGTTGAATAATATCACCAATATCAGTATGCTGGATAAATATAGTGACATTTGCGGTGTCAGCAAGGAAGAATTGTTGACTCATTTTGAAGATGACATCAAGGCTTTGGCTGAAGATAACGAAATGACTTACGAGGAGGCTTTGGCTGAGTTGAAGCATCAATATGATGGCTATCATTTTAGTGGGAGAGGGAAGGATATGTACAATCCTTACAGCCTTTTTAGTACATTGGATAGTAATGAGTTTGGGGAATATTGGTTCTCTACGGGTACTCCGACATTCTTGATAGAACTATTACAGAAAAAGCACTTGGATATGCTCGACTTGGATGAAATCACGGCAACGGCTGGTCGTTTTGACACACCTACGGAGAAACTCACCGACCCTGTGCCTGTACTTTACCAAAGTGGCTATCTCACTATCAAAGGATATAATCGACGTAGTAAGCTTTTCAAGCTAGGCTTCCCAAATTCGGAAGTGAAGACTGGCTTCTCGGATAGTTTGTTCCGCTACTATGCTCCAGATAACATGGGGGATAAGGATGCCTTGTAGGCGGCTTACTTCGATTGTTTGGTTGATCATGACGATATGAATGCGTTTATTCCTCATTTGCAGACCTTCTACAAGAAGTTCCCATATACTTTGGTGAACAATAATGAACGTCATTATCAAGCGGTGCTTTTCACGTGTTTGTTGATGGTGGGTGCTGATGTTCGACCAGAAGTACCTGCGGCAGATGGCAGGATAGACCTGGTGCTTTATGCCAAGACGAGCATCTATGTGTTGGAATTGAAATACGAGCAAGATGCTGATGTCGCCATGCAGCAAATCAACCAAAGGAACTATGCTGCAGCCTTTGCCGAGGATGGCAGAAAGGTATATAAGGTAGGGATTAACTTCTCCGCAGACCGCAGAAGCATCGAGTCTTGGAAGGTTGTTCCATGTTAGGAAGGATGGGGGTAATAATAGAGAGTCCGACAATAGGTTAGCTGACTTCGAACTAGGTTTTATACAAAGGCTTGGGATATATATGCAAAGGCTTTGGTTATGTATGCCAAGCCTTTGTATATATGTTTCAAGCCTTTGTTCAGGATTTACCCAAAAAGACAGTTTGTTCATTTACCAAGAGATAGAAGGCGAGCGCCCAGTCTTGGTCGTTGGCAAAAGCATCGGCGAAGTGCGCCTTCTCGCCATTGATACGCTTCGGATAGACGAAGGCGCAACTGCCGGTTCCGTCCTCGAAGACATTGCAGAGGTTGTTGCGAACGATTTGCTTCGCCATCTTCATGTAATGCTCCTTGCCTGTAGCCTTGGCGTAATAGTAGTAGGCGTTGGCATTGATGCAGGTCCAGTAGTGAGGGAAGGTGTCGCCAAACACCTGTCGCTTGCCAAACCAGTAGCAGTCCCAATGGCGGATAGGTATCTCGTTGAGACGATAGTCTGGTTGGTTGCCACAGAGATTTTCCACTACTGGCATCATCTTCTCTGCTGCATCAAGGTATTGCTTGTCCTGGGTCTGGAGATAGAGTTCCAAGAGGAATTGGGTGGCAGGGGCGATGATGCTCTGCTCGAAGTTGACTTCTGACTTAGGGAAGTTCAAGCCGTTCTTCATGAAGACATCAGCTGTCTTGGAGAAATCAATAAAGAGGTCGTTGTACTCAGCCATCATACCTGCATCCTTCAAGGCTTTCAGTCCCGAAGTTACTGGTATGTCGATGCAATAGAAGCTGTAACCCGTGTGGTGGTAGAGAGCTTGCATGGTCTTGTATCCCCAAAGTGCATATTCCTTGTTCTTGGTCACTTCATACATGTGGAAGAAGAAGTCGGCAGCCCAGGCATAGTTGTAGCCACGGTTCCAACCGTCCTTTGATACTCTCTAATACGTGGTGAAGTCTTCCGTCTGCAACTTGTTGTGATAGAAGTCGGCGTAGCGGATGAGCGATTGCTTCAACTTCTCGCTTGGATGCTTGAGATACCATTTTGCCAGTAAAATACCCATGCCCACACGCTCACGCCCCTCATCGCAGTCGTAGCTCTTGCGGCTGTCATCATTTTTGTAGATGGCTTGCTTCTCGTTGTCATATACCATGTAGGCACCATAGCGAGTGTCCTGTGGATCGTTCATCTGCTGGTGGTCAACAATAAAATTCACACGCTTGTCTATCAGATTGTCGTAGCTGCTCACCACGAGGATGGTGGCGTGGGTTCTTTCCACCTTATTATATATAAGGTCTATGCGCTGTTCGCCGAGTTCGTTGGCGGTGAAGTAAGCATAGTAGCCTTTGGTGTCCTTGCCTGTCTTGATAGCTTTGGCAGGAGAGGTGATGGAGCCATTCTTCATGTCCTTGCCTGTGATGGTGGCGGAAAGCGACTTGATTTTGTTTTTTTCCAGATAAACCTTGACGGTCTCGCCTTGCTGATAAACATACTTGTCACTCTTGGCGATAGCACCGCCTTGCGCGATGAGTTTCTTGTAGAAAACTTCCCTGCCGTTGTGCTCGAATACCTTCCATGCCACAGTGTAGCTCTTGCCAGCAGCCAAGGTCATGTCGGGCAGGTCCATGGCGAAGACACCCCGGAAGTTGGAGTTGGCGTTCTCTTTCTTGCGCTCCCATTCCTCATAGTCAGGGAGTGAACCTTTGGTAAGCATCAAACCCACGTTGCCTCCTTCGATGGTGACATTCTGGTCCTTTTCCTTCTTGCTCTTTGCCTTGACAGTCTTGATGCCGTTGGCTCCCATGCGGATAGCCATGGCGTAGGCAGCGTTGTCACCAGCCCAGATGTGGGCATCGCAACGGTTGGTCATACAGGTGGCAGCATCGGGATAGTTGTCGTTCCATGGGGTATAGATGCCCCAGTCTGTTATCTTGGCAGCGGTCTTGTCGGTATTCTTGAAAGTGTATTCCTCGAAGAGCTCGCCGTTCACGAGCTTTCGCTTCACGGTGATGAGGATATTGCCAGCCTTGTACGTGTTGGCGGCGATAGGCTTCTGCCAGGTAAGTTTCTCACCATTCACGGTGAGGAATCCCAGTCCCCAACCATACTGACTTGTTACCCACTTGTATTGAGTGCCGTCGGGTGCGAGCACCCAGTTCATCTTGTAAGTATCGTTGTTGATGCTTAATTCAGAGATTGCCCCAGTGGTAGCATCAGTCTTGAAGGTGATGCCCAGTGCAAAACTGCTTGCCAAAGACATGCCTAATGCGAATGCGATGGCGGTAAATCTTGTTTTTATCATGTATTGTTATTTATTTCTTCTTGATGATGAGCTTGCTTCCTTTCTGTACATCCGCCTTGATGTTGGTGATGCGTTCGTTTTTCACATCATCGAGCATGATAGCTGGTCGATAGTCAGGCTTGATGGTCGTGAAACTGACGTTATCTACTTCGATGCCATCCACGTGACGGGCGTAAAGTCCGAAGGCTGGAGTCTCCTTGGCAAACTTAGGCTCAGGATAGTTGGTACCTTGCTCTCGGTATTCTTTCTTGGCCAGTTCAGCCTTGCCACCGCCACGGTATTGCAAGCGGATGTTGCTGAGCGAAACATTGCGAATGGGTTCGCCTGGCATACCTGTCACGATGATGCCTGCCAATGAATCCACGTCGTTGGCGATGACATTGCTAATCATGATGTCTCTGCCTGTAGATACGTTGGTGCGCTCCTTTGGACCACGGTTTCTGCAACCTGTGGTGATGTAGATAGGGTAGTGGTGAACATGGTTCATGGTGATGTTGTTGACCACGATGTTCTCCATCAAACCTTGATCCACCTCCTCGAAAGCCAAACCGCTGCTATACATAAAGGTACAGTTGCTGAGCGATATGTTCTTGTAGCCACCATTCGATTCCGTGCCGAGCTTGAATCTTCCGCATACCCAACTTACCTTCTCAGGGATATAGGTTCCATCGAGCAGGGTGCCAAACTTATAGCCAGTAATCACGCAGTTGGTGATGGCAATATGTTCTGTGAAGACAGGCTTCTTGAGTGCATAGGAACTCTTCAAGACCAAAGCGTCATCGTGTGGCGTATTAATCTTGCAGTTGCTGATGGTGAGATACTTGCAGCAGTCGATGTCGAGTCCGTCACGGTTGGTATCGATGATAACATTGTCGATGGTTCCCAATTCGCATCCTGTCACGATGATGCCGAAGTGACCGCCACGATAGATAGTCACGTCACGAATCAAGATATTGCGGCATTGCTTCAGGGCGATAGCCTTGTCACCAGTGCCGATATTGCCACCTTGCAGGTTACCTGCGTTCTCGGTGTCTCGGTTGGTGAGTCCCTTGCCGTCTATCATGCCACGTCCAGTGATGGACACATCGTTTGCGCCGATGGCATAGATGAGACTGTTCTTGAAGTAGGTGTGTCCACCATCTTGGTAGGCAGTTCCCTCGAATTCCTCTGCCTTGTCGTATGCCTTCATGCTGGCAGGGGCGGCGAGAATCTTGGAACCCGTCATCAAGTGGAGTTCCACATGGCTCTTCATGCGGATGCTTCCGCAGAGATAAGTTCCGGCAGGGAGAACTACTCGTCCTCCACCGTGCGCCACACAGGTATCTATGGCAGCGTTGATGGCATGGTGGTCTAATGACTTGCCATCGCCGATGGCTCCGAAGTCTTTCACGTTATAGTCCTTGGCTTGGATGCTGGTGAAGGCAAGTACCAAGAGACAAAATATGGTGGAAATTCTTTTCATGTTGTTATTCTTTTAGATAGTTTGCATAGTTGTCTTTGTAGAACTTTCCTCAAGATTTACTTAGCTACCACCTTCGTGACGGCGACCTTCGTGCCGATGCTACCGAAACGGTTTCCTTTCTTGTCAAAGCTAACGGGCATTTCACCGCTCACCTTGATTTCCAGAATATAGTCATCTTTGGGGTAGGAGCGACTGATGAACTTCAAGGCTTTGTCGGGCACGAGACTGTAGAAATCGACATACGAACGATGTATCTCCGTGCCGTCCTTTCGCTTGATGATGACTTCCGCATAGCCGCCGTATTTGTCGGTCTCGCCATAGATGGCCACTTGGCTTCCTCTGAATGGGATGCTCAAGACATCGCCAGCTTGGTTTGATTTCCAAAGTTTGTTGTAATAGGCCTTGCCCTTAAAACCTTTCGCTTTCTTCACGGTCTTGGAATCCCATGCCTCCCAATATTCAGGGATAGAAAGCTGGGTTCCTTCCACTTTCATCGGTTGCCAGACATAGGTGGCTGCCGAGGCTTGGTGGGGATAGGACCATCGGTCGCCCATATACATCGGGATGGTGTCGTTGCCATGGACGATAGGGAAGACGAAGGTCGATTGACTGTTGTATGTCAATGTTCCTTTGGGACAGAACACGGTTTGCTTGGTCCATGGTCCCGAAATGTGTGGAGCCGTGAGATAGTAATTGTCGTTGCGCTCCCAGTTGGTGAGGTTGGAGGTGAGCAAGAAATAGACTCCGTCCTTCTTGAGCATGGCAGGCGACTCGCCCATTCCCTGTACGTTGGCTACCTGTGCCACTACCGAACGGTAATCGTCGCTCAACTGATAGATGGGACCGTGGTGGGTGAGGAGATAGCCCTTGCCATCCGTGTCTTGGAATGTGCCCATGTCCCAGCGTTTGATAGGATGACCGTTGTAAAGCAGCGGACCATGCAACTCGTAGTCGCCATTGATGGTTTTGCAGGTGGCGATGCCGATGTATGGGTCGCCATATTTGAGATTGTCGGCGTGCATCAGCATCACGTATTCTCCAGTCTTCGGACAGCGCATCACCTTCACTCTTTCGCCCACTCGGTTGGGTCCGAGGATTCCGTCTTTCTGAACAGGCAAAACCACTCGTTCAAACTTCCAGTTCACCATATCTTCCGAAGAGTAGCAACCGAATCCAGGAAAAGCATTGCTGGTATCAGACTTGTATTCGCCGAAGAGCCAATACTTGCCTCCGTCTTCTACGATGCAAGCACCATGGGCATTGATGATTTCGCCTCGGTCATCAAACCAAGGTATGCCACTGTAGATAATGCTCTTGTTGCTTGCAGGTCTATGTTCGGGTGCTTGCATTCCACAAATTGGTATTGTGGTACTCGTTAGAAGAGCAACTATATAGAGTTGCAACTTTGCATTTTTACTTTTTCTTCTTATTTCTTCCATATTTATAAAACTTGTAAAAATGTATCCTGAAACAACTTATTACCTATCAAGCAAACTATCGAAACACGAACCTATGTCACTTATTTTTTATGAATAACTAACTAACCTATTCTAACTAAATTATTACCTAAAAGTAACTACTTGTTTCTACCTATTCTAACTAAAACCTAAATATAAACCTAATTAAACCTATTAAACTAAATGTAATCTAATAAACCTATGTTATCATTTGGAGCGGTGAATTTTTCTTTTCACGCTGCAAAGTTACTTCATGCTGAGGAATGTGATGTGTTTTTATCGTTCAGGAAAATCCATAAATCTTGCAATGTGTCTTTTTTGAATGATTCTTGGACAAAGAAAGAGGCTAAAACTCAAAATATTAACTATATTTTTTGCTCTTTTCATAAAAACTATGTAATTTTGCAGCATCATTTTCATGCAGAAAATAATCAATCAATCGAAACACCAACATGAAACTTAAATTATTGCTGATTTTTTCATTGGGCTTGTCGATGCTAGGTCTGAATCGACTTGAAGCCAGTAGCATGTCTTCTACCTTTATAGGGAAGCAAGAATATTCTGTTACTCCTTTTCCATTGATGGGCATGTTGCCATCCAACAATATCCATAGTTCCTACCAAGACAGAGAAGGATACTTGTGGTTTGGCACGTCTGATGGTGTGTGCCGTTATGATGGTTATCGCCTGAATGTGTTTCGTTCGGGAATTTCCAATCCTACAATGATGACCAATAATGATATTTTGGCAATCAATGAGAATGATGCGTATTATTTCTTCGGTTCTTCCAGAGGATTGAATGTCATGGATAAGAAAAACTTCCGCATGTCTTCTTTGCCATTCGAGGACTTGACCCAAGACGAGATCCGTTCCATACAGGTGGATAAGCAGGGTAATGCTTGGATAGGAACCAAGATTAGATTGGTGAAGCTTTCTGCCGATTTGCAGAAGTGTGAGCGTTATGATAGCAAGGGTGTGCCTGTGACAAGTGTCAACAGTGTGTATATCGACCCACAGGATAATCTCTTTGTTACCTATTGGAACAAGGGTATGTTCAAATATAATAAGGTGACAGACCGTTTCGACAAGGTATCACAAGTGGGAAGCCAAGACAACCCATTCTCCATCATCCAAGTTTCTGGCGGTGAATATTTGGTCTCAACCTGGGGCGATGGTTGCTATGTTGTGTCTTTTGCGGATATGAAAAACTGGAAGGTGACTCCTTTGCATGTCGATGGAGCTGACGAGGCTTCTTTCAAGGAGATATACAGTATGACACGTCCTGTTGGGGGCAATATGATTTGGATGGCGGGAACCAAGGGGCTGGCAGCCCTTCAGTTAAATCATGGAAAGTATGAAGTGAAGGATGTGACATCTTTGTCGAAGAGCATCGGTTCTATTGTCAACAAGATAAGTTCGGATAGATTAGGTAATGTCTGGGTGTCTGGGTCTTTTAGTGGTTTGTTTCGAATCTCTCACGACCAACGTCCTTGGCGAGCTTATGATTTACCAGAGGTTTCTCTGAAATATGGGACAGTGCCAGAGGTAAACGCTCTCTATGTGGATGCTTCCGAGAACATTTGGCTCTGTGAGTCGAGGAATGGCTTGTCTGTGCTCTTGCCATCGGGCAAGTTGCTTTCCTATGCAGAGATTTCTTCCTTGGCTTCTTTTTCAAAGTTGAAAGAGATAGGCTTCATTGGAAATGTTCCATCTGGTAAGGCCGAGGTATGGGTGGCTCCTAGGTTTGAGAGGAAAGTCTATCGCATGAAAGTGCAGGATGGACAAGTTCGTCTTTTGGGGCTGATAGATGTCAATGCCAAAAGAGGTGGAGATGTCGAGGTCATCGCCGAAGATACACAGCATACCGTTTGGATGGGTACCGACTTTGATGTGTTGGTGAAGCCTCAGAACGGTGAGTTGCAGAAACTCAATCTCAACTTGAATGATGTCTGTGCCATAGCTGCTGCTCCCGACGGCAAGGTATGGTTGGCATCCGCTGGCTCTGGTATTCGGAAGGTCGATGCTCGCTTGAAAAATCGTCATATATATATTAATAAGGTGGAGGAAGTGAACGTTTCCAATTCGCCTCTTCTTACCAACAACATGGCAGGTCTTTGTTATGACAAGCGACATGGCAAGATGTGGATGATAACCATGGAGGGCATTTTGCTTTCTTACGATTTTAAGACCAAGAAGTATGAGGAATATTCCGAACTTTTTGGAGGATATATTCATTCTGCCGTTCAAGGTTTGCGTTTGGATGGCAAAGGAAATGTTTGGATTATGACTGGTTCTCGCTTGTTGAAATTTAATGTTGATACCAAGCGTATTCATGTCTATTCTTCTGCCGATGGTATCAATATTTCCTGCTTTATCCAGAATGTTTGCGCTCTCTCGCTTGGTACTCATGACATGTATTTCGGTGGAAAGGGAGGTATCGTGCGCATCAATCCGGATGCTGTGCTTTATGCTAAGAATGCGCCCTCTTCTCCGATGGTGTCGGATGTCAAACTCAATGGCGCTTCCATCTGGTTGGGTGGCTTCGACGAGGGAGATGTCACCTTGGACAATCAAGCTAAGGTGGTACGCTTGGATGCTGATGCACAAAACATAGAGATAGATTTCACTACATGCAATTACAACAATGCTGCCAAGATTATCTTTGCTTATAAATTGGAAGGTGTGGATAAGGATTGGAACTATACGACGGCGGATAAAGTGTATGCTTACTATAGCAGTTTGCCAAAGGGGAGTAATCGCTTGCTTGTCAAGGTGACTGATGCCAATGGTGAGTGGATGGACAAGGTGGTAGAGTATGAAATATACAGGGCACCAGCTTTCTACGAGACTTGGTGGGCATATACATGCTATGTGCTGTTAGTGCTGTTTTTGGTGGGTTATGCTTACCTTCGTACCAAGCGTAGATGGAAGGAGCGTGAGGAACTGCGTGTGGCTCGTATCGAAAAGCAGAAGGAAGAGGAGCTTACCCAGTCGAAGCTGCGTTACTTCACCAATGTATCGCATGACTTCTTGACTCCTATCACGGTCATCTCTTGCATTATCGACGATATGAAGATGTCGGCTTCTGGTAGTTCCGTTAGTTTGGATCGTATCTTGGTCAACTTGATGAAGCTCAAGCAACTCATCCAGCAGGTGCTCGACTTCCGAAAAATGGAGAATGGCAAGATGCACTTGGAGGTGAGCGAGGGCGATTTGGTGGAGTTTGTTCGCAATATCTGCAACAATTTCTTTTTGCCGATGGCTCAGAAGAAAAAACTAAGTTTTGAGTTGGCTTCTCCTTTACAGCCAATTCGTGCTTACTTCGATGCCGATAAAATAGAAAAGATTCTCTCCAATCTGCTTTCCAATGCCTATAAATATACGGAGAAAGGTAAAATAACCGTTAGTTTGGAGCAGCAAGACAACTTCGCCATTATTCAGGTCAAAGATACAGGTAAGGGTATCAATGAAAAGGATGCTGCCCATATCTTCGACCGATTCTACACGGTCAACGACCAGCATTCCGATTCCAATGGAATAGGCTTGTCGTTGGTTCATGAACTTGTCACCTTGCATCATGCGGATATTCGGGTAAATAGTAAGGTGGGCGAAGGTACTACCTTTACGGTTTCCTTGCCTATCGACAAGGAAAGCTATACGGAAGACGAGATGGCAAAGCCAAAGAGCGAGGCGGATAAGCTGGAGGTGCAGTTGCCAGTCGGCATGGCTTCGGAAGATGTCTTGCAAGAACCAGAGAAAGAGCATGTCGATGCGGATGATAAACGACTGCTCATCGTGGAGGACAATGATGAGTTGCGAGGTTTGATGGTTCGTATCTTCGCTCGCTATCACCAGGTGGATAGTGCGGAGAATGGTGAGATTGCCTTGAAGAAGATTCAAGAGAATGAGCCGGACATTATCGTTTCGGATGTGATGATGCCTGTGATGGATGGCTTGCAACTCTGCCGACAGTTGAAGAACGACCTGGATACCTGCCATATCCCAATCATCTTGCTGACGGCTCGCAACCAACCAGAGGATAGAGTAGAGTGCTATGAGGCTGGTGCGGATGGCTATATCGCCAAACCTTTCGAACTGCCTGTGCTCAAGGCTCGTATCGACAACTTCTTGAAATTGAGAAAGGAACGTCAGGAAAAGTTTAGGACAACATTGGATGGAGTTAAGGATAGAAAAACTTTGCCAACTTCTGATAGTGAAGAAACTGTACCCAATAAGGTTTCATCTGTTGATGGAGTTTGTGAGATACAACATTCTGCTTCTTCTAATCAAGTTGTTGCTTCAAGGCAAACTAATCCATCTTTAGCGAAGATGGAACGAGCTTCTGGCATTGGAGAGTTGGAAATGTCTGATTTTGATAAGAAAATATTTGATAAGGCATTAAAGTTGATAGAGGAACATCTGAATGATGAGTATTTCAGTGTTGATACCATGGCTGAAGCGATGTTTATGTCTAAGTCAACGCTTTATCGTAAGATTAAAGTACTGACAGGCATGTCGCCTGTGGAGTTTATACGCAATATTCGTCTGAAACGAGCCTATCAAATGTTGCAGGAAGAAGACCTTTCCATTGTAGATGTTGCGTATGCTTGTGGATTCTCTACATCGAGATATTTTTCTACTTGCTTCAAGGCTGAGTTTGGGGTTACGCCGACAGAAGTGAGATTATCGTAATTTAATATTTGCCCTATCTTGGGGGGGTGTCATAAGTACATGCCCCCTTTCTCATCTAACAGGAAAACCTCTAATCAAAGTATTTTTTATTACATTGGTGCCAATTATCATTCACGTATGAATGATAATTGGCACTATTTGTATTTTGAGCTACTTATGATTGTTTTTTGGAACTTGTCTTTCTATGAAAAAACTAACTTTGCAAGCACCTAACAATTAAAGTCGGAAAAAAACACCATGTAGTGTGGTGCAATTTATATAATAATCAAAAACTTAAAACAATGAAGAAACAATTTCTTAGAACTTCCATGTTGGTGGCTTTGTTGGGAGCTACTGGCGTTTCTGGAAGTGCTTTTGCTTCTGAACGTGATGGTACGCCTGTTACCATCCGTTATGTTAATGAGCAGGGCGCACCTATTCTTAGGGCTACCTCCACATTACCAGGAGTTGTAACTTTTGATGGAACAGGAGCTACTGCAACTCTGGAGGTAGTTAGCCAAGGACTGGAGCAGGACATTACCTTGAAGACAACTCCTGGATTCAAAGTTTCATTGTCTAAAATTAAGGCAGGAAATGACGAACCTGTACAAATTGTAATTACAAACACATCTTCGTTGGCAAACAATACAGGCCAGCTGATTTTGAGAAGTGGTGATATACGCACTTATGTCAATTTAGTGTCAACTGGCACTCCATTGGCAGTTAAGGACATCGCCGCCAACCCTGTCTATGCTGGTGGAACTGACGCCGAGAAGAGCTTCGACGGTCTCGGCGCAGCCAAGGACGGTTACACCTTGGAGTTCAAGGCGAAGGTTGACGAGGATGAGCAGAAACTCTCTCCTTTCGCCGTCACCTCCGATAAGGTGGGCTTCCAGGGCTATGTCAGCTCCACAGGCATGGGCTTGAACAACAGCTCCGACACCTACATCTCCAACAAGGGCATCAGCAACCCAGCCAACGGTGGCACCTTCTACAACACCGACGGTCTCTACCATACCTATCGCTACGCCGTAACTCCTGACGAGCGTGTGTTCGTATATCGCGACGGTCTTCCAGTCGATACGACCCGTGTCTCCGACCTCGCCCTTCAGCCAGGCTGGAGCGTGGATAACGGCGACATGAAGGAGAACCTGATCAAGAACCCTGGCTTCGAGGGTGAGTGGAACTTCAGCAAGAGCCGTAACATCGTGGACAAGATCGAGGGCTGGGACGTATATCCTTACGACCAGTACAACTCTACACAGGAAATCGTGACTTCTGAGCGTGACAACGAGGTGGACCAGAACAACCACGTGCTCTCGTTGAAGCGCTACACCTGGAACGCAGGTTGGAGCGCAGGCGAGATTTCCCAGATTGTAGACGTTGCTCCAAACGAGACCTACTCTTTCTCTGCATTGGCAAAGGGCGGTCTTGACAACAGTGGCAAGCAGTTCGCCTCATTGCGCATCCAGGACTTGCAGAACGCCGACAACAAGGTTGTCATCCCTGTGACAAGCAGCGACTGGCAGACTTACGCAGCCGACTTCACTACCTTGGCGAACACGAAGCAGATTCGTGTGATTTGCTACCTTGAGCGTGACAAGTGGGGCTCTTCCGTGAAGGCTCTCAACGTCGACGACGTGAAGCTCACCGGTATGTCCCGCACCGTCAAGCCACAGCTTGGCTTCCACAACGAGGGCGGCGCAGACCTCAAGTACTTCGCATTCGACAACACGGGTGCTTACGCACCAGCAGTACCTGTCCTCTCAGCCAGCAAGGATTCCATCAGCATCGATGGCACAGGCAAGAGCGAGGACGTGGACATCACGCTCGCCAACCTCATCAGCGACGTGAAGGTTAGTGCGACTGGTGGCTTGGAGGTATCTCCAACTCTCATCAAGAAGGATGCTGGCAAGGCAACCATCACCGTCAAGAACCTCACCAGCCTCGCCGACGCAGAGGGTCAGGTGATTCTTCGCAGTGGTGACGTTCGTACCTATGTGAAGGTCAACATGCTCGGCACTCCATTGGCAGTTAAGGACATTTCCGCCAACCCAGTTTACGCTGGCGGCACTGACGCCGAGAAGAGCTTCGACGGTCTCGGCGCAGCCAAGGACGGTTACACCTTGGAGTTCAAGGCGAAGGTTGACGAGGATGAGCAGAAACTCTCTCCTTTCGCCGTCACCTCCGATAAGGTGGGCTTCCAGGGCTATGTCAGCTCCACAGGCATGGGCTTGAACAACAGCTCCGACACCTACATCTCCAACAAGGGCATCAGCAACCCAGCCAACGGTGGCACCTTCTACAACACCGACGGTCTCTACCATACCTATCGCTACGCCGTAACTCCTGACGAGCGTGTGTTCGTATATCGCGACGGTCTTCCAGTCGATACGACCCGTGTCTCCGACCTCGCCCTTCAGCCAGGCTGGAGCGTGGATAACGGCGACATGAAGGAGAACCTGATCAAGAACCCTGGCTTCGAGGGTGAGTGGAACTTCAGCAAGAGCCGTAACATCGTGGACAAGATCGAGGGCTGGGACGTATATCCTTACGACCAGTACAACTCTACACAGGAAATCGTGACTTCTGAGCGTGACAACGAGGTGGACCAGAACAACCACGTGCTCTCGTTGAAGCGCTACACCTGGAACGCAGGTTGGAGCGCAGGCGAGATTTCCCAGATTGTAGACGTTGCTCCAAACGAGACCTACTCTTTCTCTGCATTGGCAAAGGGCGGTCTTGACAACAGTGGCAAGCAGTTCGCCTCATTGCGCATCCAGGACTTGCAGAACGCCGACAACAAGGTTGTCATCCCTGTGACAAGCAGCGACTGGCAGACTTACGCAGCCGACTTCACTACCTTGGCGAACACGAAGCAGATTCGTGTGATTTGCTACCTTGAGCGTGACAAGTGGGGCTCTTCCGTGAAGGCTCTCAACGTCGACGACGTGAAGCTCACCGGTATGTCCCGCACCGTCAAGCCACAGCTTGGCTTCCACAACGAGGGCGGCGCAGACCTCAAGTACTTCGCATTCGACAACACGGGTGCTTACGCACCTATGATGCCAGGTTTGACAGCTCAAGAGATACAAACTGCAATAAAGACTGTTGACAATGGTGTGGCAGAAAAACTAAATGTTACAATCACCAATGGAACTTTGGTTCTGCAAAATGTAGAGGAAGGCTCTCGTGTCTTAGTATACAATGCAGCAGGAAGTATGGTAGCTTCTGACAACAAATATGTAAGTGGAAAGGGTATTGAGTTACCTACACAAGGTATTTATGTTGTTGCTGTTTGTCATGGTTCAAATCGACAAGTATGTAAAGTTCGTTATTAATTTTATGAACATTAATTAAATTGGGGGTGTTATAAGATTGACATGCAATAGTATTGCGCATATGTCTTGTAACACGCCCCTCTCAAAAAAGGAAGATATGAAAAAGAAATATTATATATCAATGTTTTTGTTGTCGGTGGCACTTTCTAGTTTCGCCGACAATAAGATTTATCCAGGTCAAACATGGAAAGATACCAATGGTGCTGCAATTAATGCGCATGGTGGTTGTATTCAGTATGACAGTGGTACTTACTATTGGTTTGGTGAAAACCGTAATGGAGGAAAGAGCAATGGTATCAGTTGTTATAGTTCTACAGATTTGTGCAACTGGAAGAAATTATCATTGGCTCTCACACAGACTGGTACTATGACTGATGAAAATCGTGACATTGCACCAGGTCGTACATTGGAACGTCCAAAAGTAATTTACAACAAGGAAACTGGCAAATGGATCATGTGGATTCATTGGGAAAATGGTTCAGATTATGGACAGGCTAAAGTGGCTGTTTGCCAATCAGATAAAGTACAAGGTCCTTATAAGTTAGTGGATGTCTTCCGTCCTAATGACCGTGACTCTCGTGACCAAACACTTTTCTTGGATGATGATGGTAAGGCGTATCATATCTATTCGACAAACATGAACTCAAATACAAACTGTGAATTATTGACAGATGATTACTTAAAGCCAACCACTCAAGAAAACATGCAGTTGAGAGGACGTAAGTATGAAGCTGCTAGCTTGTTTAAGGTGGGAGACATTTATTATGGTCTATTTTCAGGTTGTACAGGTTGGACAGCTAATCCTGGTCGATATATGTGGACTTATGACATTATGGGTGAATGGAATGCACCTGCGGATTTTAAGGCAAGTGATGGTACGACGGGCATCAATTTCTGTGTAGATAATGGGTTGTCAAATACTTATCAAAGTCAAAGTGCCTATGTGATACCTGTTCAAGGTCATGAGAAATGTTTTATCTATTGTGGAGATCGCTGGAACTCAAGTAATATCCAGTCTTCTACTTATGTATGGCTTCCTTTGAGTGTTCGCTCTGGTTATCCTACTGTAACTTGGCATGACAGTTGGAGTCCAAGCATCTTTGAAGATATGTATCAAATGAAACGTGCTGCAGAACTGATGGACGGAATGGAATTCTATTTCTTGGAGAGATACTCTAATCGTTTGGTTTCACGTCCAAAGGCATCACTGACCTTGGAGGATGATGGAAACTCTAATGTTCCATTGATTTTGCATGCAACTTCGCAAGCTCATGTGTTCAAAATTGAGGATAAGAGCAATGCTGGCAAATTCATGCAGTCGGTTTTTGGCACAATTCGCTGGATGGCTGCTTCTGAATCGGATGAGCAATTGTGGAAGTTTGAATTGCAAGAAGATGGTTATTACAAAATCGTCAATTTGTCGGATGGTAAAGTCTTGTCTGTGTCAGGCAACAGTACGCAAGCTGGAACAACCTTGTATTTGGCTGATAAAGCTACCAAGACACACCAGTATTTTGGAGTTTACTTTGATTCAAAGACTCATTCTGATTATCAAGAGGCAGATATGTTTAGTAGTTCTTATATTGAAAATAACAAAGAGATAATAAATGGAACTACTGCAATCAGGGAGATAGATGCCAATATAGATGAGGCGGCTGTTGATATTTTGAATGGCAAATTGGTGGTTACGACGAGTGCTCATAATTCTGTCCAGGTTATTATTCGTTCCTTGGAGTCTGGTATTACGTTTGCAAATCAGACCTTTGAGGTTGTGGATGGACACGTAAGCATGGACATTTCATCGATGAATAAAGGACTATATGCTCTTAGTATCATACAAAATGGTAAAACTAAAACATTGAAAATAGCTTTATGATGAAACAAAGAATTCTTTTCCTGCTGTTTTTTGTAGCAATTAGTATTGCCTTGCTGATAGGAGAACTCCGACCTTTTGTGTTGGAAACAGCAACCTTAACTCCATTTTTGACAACACAAAGTTTTTGCTTAGATACAATAGCTAAGGTTTGTGGGTTGGTGTTTTATGTGGCATCTTTCTTTCAGAGTTGTTTTGCTTGTCCTTGGCTTGGAACTTGTCTCTTCTCGCTATTGTTGGTTTGTCTCTATTGTGTTGTTAGATGGGCTTTGCGAGTAAAACAAAACATGGAGGGCTTGTGCTGGCTTCCATCAATAGCTCTTCTTTTAAACTATACGCAAACAGGCTATATGATATATTTGCTTAAGTCCACCGCCATTGCCTTTACTCCAGTAGTTGGAATGATGTTTGCGATGTTGTTGGTTGGACTTTGGGCACGCATACAAAAACAGTGGGAAAGGATTCTTTGGATATTTTTAGTCTCTTCTTTAGGCTTTTGGGCAATGGGCTTCTGGGCTTTGTTGGCATCAGTAATTGTTGCATTGATGGAATGTCAGCAATTTGGGCTTGACAAAACAAATTGGAAACGTTTGATGCTGATTTTGGGTATCTTGGTTTTTGCTTTTTTGATGCCTCGTATTTTGTATAGTTTTGGATTTTTCATGGTGAACGAGGATGCTTTATATAGTATCGGGTTGCCTGATTATTTATGGAATGAAAGCGAGAGAAGAATGTTTTATCCTCTCATCTTTTCCTGTGTGTGGATTTGTGGCTTGGCACTGATACGCTTGGTTATATTCCCAAAATGGGTAGGATGGTGCTCATTTTTGGTTATGGGGGCAGCTTTATTCGGTGTATGGAAATTTTCATTCAAAGATGAATCGTTCTTGACCATTTTAAAAATGAAACAAGCAGCCCAGATGGAAAATTATGAAGAAATCTTAAGCTTAAGTAGGAGCCTAGAACATGAGCCAACTCGAACAGAAGTCATGTTTACGAGATTAGCACTCTTTAAGACAGATCAAATGGGAGAAGGTTTGTTTAGATATAGAGATGGGGATGCTGAGTATGTATCTCCTCGACCATTTCAGTATATGAGGGCGGTAGCGGCAAGAACATTGTATTATCTTTATGGAAAGGTCAATTTTGCTTATCGATGGAGTATGGAGGATATGGTGGAATATGGACATCGGCCAGACTATTTGATGTGTATGGCAAAATGTTCTCTTTTGAATGGAGAATCGAGGTTGGCTACTAAATATTTGGATGAATTGTCAAATACTTTATGGTATCGTGGTTTTGCGGAAAAATACAAGACATATGTCAAACAACCTAAGTTGGTAAGGCAAGATAAAGAAATGGGGAAGATATTCCCTTTGTTGCAATACAAAGATGTGCTAGATGGCGATGGTGGGTTGATAGAAATGTATCTATTGAATAGTTTTGCTTATTCAGAAGGAGGTTCAAGACAGTTGGTTGAATTGTCTCTGATGAACAATATGATTATGAAAAACCTAAATGCGGCATTGCCAAGATTCGGGCAACTCTTGCCTACTTGGAAAGGCAACATCCCACGGCATTATCAAGAACTGGCATTGCTCCTTGGGCAATTGTCAGGCGGACGTGTGGATATATCATCATTGCCTATTAGCAAAGAAGTTAAGATGCAGTTTGATGAGTTGATACAACTTTCTGCCCAAAATGGAGATGACGCAACTAATGCACAAGCACTGTTTCCTAAGTTTGGTGGTACTTATTGGTATTATTATTTCTTTATAAATGGATTAAAAACAACTTGATGAGATGGAAAATCTAAAATATTTTTTGTTTGCGGGAATCTTAGGATTGATATCATGTGGTCCTGCTCAGTTACCTAAAGCGACAAGTGTTGGGTATAAGGCTTCTGTTTCCCCTTGTTGTAACGATAGTGCAATGTTGCCATTTAATATTGCTCCTTTAAATTTTAAGATATTGGAAAAGGGAAATGATTATCTTGTCCATATTTATAGTGATGTTAATACCGAAGGTATCATTTGTAAAGGTCGAAATGTAGATATTCCTTTGGATGAATGGCATGAGTTGCTGGAAGAATCAAAAGGCAAGGTAGTTTACACTGACATATATGTTCAGCAGAATGAAAAATGGAAAAAATATGCTACTCTATGTAACCCCATAGCGAAGGAACCTGTTGATTCCTATATCACTTATCGATTGATAGAGCCTTCTTATGTGGATTATGAGGAATTGACGTTGAATCAGCGTGACATAACTTCTTTTGAAACGAAAGTCTTATATAATAATATGATGTTGAGTGATAAGCAAAGTGGCCAGTGCGTAAATTGTCATATTCCTGCCAATTATGGAAATCAGCATCGTTCCCAATTTCATGTACGTGAGTCCATGGGAGGAACTGTACTCATTGATGGAAACAAAATTGTAAAAGTAAATTTAAAGACAGACAGTACGCTTTCTGCTGGAGTTTATGCGCAATGGCATCCGACAGAGGACCTGATTGCTTATTCTGTGAACGAGACAGGACAAGTTTTCCATACAAGAGACACGCAAAAGATAGAAGTCATAGACTATGCCAGCGACTTGATTCTTTATGATGTGAAACAAAATAAAGTTTTTAGTATTGACAATAGAAAAGATGAACTTGAGACTTTCCCTACATGGAGTCCTGATGGTCAATCTCTATATTATGCCTCAGCTCATTTCGTGCAAAAAACTGATAATATTGATAATGAGCTTGATTCTGCCTATCAGAGTTTACATTATAATATTTATGTGAGGAACTTTGATACAAAAACTCGTAAGTTTGGTGACAAGAAGATGGTCTTTGATGCAGAGAAGATAAATAAGAGCGCAGCTTTTCCACGTGTGTCACCAGATGGTAGGTTCTTGCTTTTTTCATTAGCTGATTACGGACAGTTTCATATCTGGCATCAATCTTCCGACCTTTGGGTGCTGAATTTAAGAACAGGAGTGGCTAATCCATTGAAGGCATTGAATTCGCCAAAGACGGAAAGTTACCATAGTTGGTCAAGTAATGGGCGGTGGATAATGTTTACTTCGCGAAGAATGGATGGTAACTACTCGCATATTTATATTGCGTATTTTGATAAAGAAGGACATGCTCACAAACCTTTTTTGTTACCACAAAAAAGTGGAGATTATTATCATAAACTCTTCAAGAGTTACAATGTGCCAGAATGGTTGAGTAAGCCACAGCTTGTGAACCCTGTTCAAATAGCGAATGCTATTCGCAAGCCTGCTGTTCAAGCTGTTTATGGGGGAAGTGCGTTGTTGCATTCTGATTCGGTCAAGCAGATTCGCCAAACTGCAAAGTTTTCGAGTAAAAAATTGATTTATTAAAATAGTAATATGAAAAAAGTTTTTTTGATATTTACGATGCTATTGTCTGTTACAGCTGTTGATGCTCAACAGACAGCATTTAAACCTGGGCAAGTTTGGAATGATGTAAATGGCAAGCCAATTAATGCTCATGCAGGTTGCGTTGTAAAGGATGGAGACTATTATTGTTGGATAGGTGACCGACGCAGTAAAAATAATTGTGTTGGAGTGGGGGCGTATTGTTCCAAGGATCTTTTGAATTGGACAGATTTGGGATATGCCGTAAAATTGCAAGGTGCAACTCGTGATGATTACCAGGATTTCGGTACGGGGCGTGCGCTTTATCGTCCTAAGATTGCTTATAGTGAACAGACTGGGAAATGGGTGATGAATGTTGTTTGGGAAGATGACAATCAGGGTACTGTCGGCTTGGTTGCTTTTGCTATGAGTGATAAGCCGCAAGGACCTTATCTGTTGGAGAAAGTAACAAATACTTATACGAGTCGTACTCGTGACCAAGGTATTTTTAAGGATGATGACGGTAAACTCTATTACCAAGCTTGCATCAATGGAAATCAAGACATGTGGAATTGCCTTATGTCTGATGATTATTTGAATACAACGGATCAAAATTGTGTGATTCTTCCAGATGTAAAGTATGAGGCACCTGCTCTATTCAGAGTTGGCGATTTGTATTTTGGATTGTTCTCGGGTTGTACTTATTGGAATCCGAATCGTAGCAGATATGCTTGGGGAAAGAGCTTGATGGAAAAGTGGAATTACGAGAAGCAATTTACGGATAAGACGGGTAGTGGTATGGAATTTTGTGTCGATGACAAAAATGGAAACACCTATCAGTCTCAGAGTGCTTATGTTTACAAAGTTGATGGTGATAGTGAGAAACTCGTTTATATAGGTGATCGTTGGGATTCCAATAATCTCGAAAACTCTAAAATCGTTTGGCTTCCTATAAGTATGCGTTCTGGGGCACCAACCATCAAGTGGTATGATGAGTGGGACTTGGGTGTTTACGATGAGATGTATCGTTTCAAACGAGTAAAGAGAATCGAAGATGGAGATGTGGTTTTACTTTTGGAGAAACGTTCTAATCGTTTCTTGTCTCGTCCTCAGAACAGTTTTGTTATTGATGATGATAATGAAGAGTCGAATTTGTCTTTTGTGATTTCGACAACAGATAATCCTTATGTAGTTCGTCTGAAGGATGAAAAAACAGGAAAGTTCCTAACTTCTGTGTTTAAATCATTACGACTGAACAATGAAGATGATAGCGATGCTCAGAAATGGGAGCTTATCTTACAAGAAGATGGTACTTATAAGATAGAAAATGTAAAGGATGCTGTTTGTTTGACGGTTTCAGGAAATGCTACTTATGCTGGTACCAATGTATATCTCAGTCAGAACAAAAATAATTTGATGCAATCATTTGGAATCTATTTTGACTCGAAGAAATACCCAGAAAAAGAAGAAGCCAAAATATTCACATTATCATATTTAAATGATGTTGAGAATGCTATACAACGACAAAAAGACTATTCGACTTCAATATCCAATGTTAATTGTAGCCAAGATGATGTCACTATTCAAAGCACAAAAAAAAAGATAAGTGTTCGCTCTTCACGAACTGCTAGGGGAAGTCTTGAGGTCTTTGATGTTCTAGGAAAGAAAATCTTTTCTAAAAATATAGATTTTGTAGCTAAGCAAACAATAAAGATGGATTGCTCACTTCCTATGGGTATATTTTTTATAAAAGTAAAGATTGCCAATTCGTGCTATGTGAGGAAATGTATGATTTTGTAAAAATGGTTCATGGAAAGTTCTATTCTGCATTGTAGAATATATGTTCTACAGTGCAGTTTATGTATTTCATTATGTAGGATATGTATTTGCTTCTATGGAATATCTCTTTCTTGGGACTTATGTTGCTTTCTTCCTTATGGAAATGAATGATTTTTTGAATATCTTGGCGTAATATTAGATTGAAGTTTTGTACCATTATTGTAATTTTGTACCATCGTTTTAAATTCCTTTTGGCTAGAGAATATTAAGGTTTAATTAAATTATATACTAAATTATGAAAAGAATAATTTTTATGTTAGGAAGTTTGCTGCTTTGCCTGGGAACAGGACCTGTCGTGCAAGCGGCTTCTCCTTCGGTAACTCAGGTTGCCTTACAACGAACAACGGAAACATTGGAGAACTTTGGAGACATCGAGAGAATTCAATTTTCAAATGTAGATGTAACTGTAAAAGGCAAAGTAAATCTACATCTTACAAGTTTAGAGTCGCCTTTGGAAAATGCCTCTGTAAATCTTGTTGGTGATGATGCCTGGTTGTATTTAGATTATGCAACTCCTTCTGTCGTATTGGAAAAATATCTTTCGTCAATTACCATTGATGGCAAGGCGGCAGTAAACAAGACAAACTGTCGTGTCGCAATTTGGGCAAATGGAACGGTAGTCATACCTAATGGACCGTCTTATGATAGTAAGGCATTGGTTGCTTATGATGGGGAAAACTTTTCTGGCAAGTCTAAAGAGTTTAAAGTTGATACTTATCATAGCAGTTTAGGAACTTGGGACAATAAGATTCGGTCTTTTAAACTTCGTAAGGGATACATGGCTACTTTGGCCAACAACTCTAATGGTACAGGCTTTAGTAAGGTATTTATTGCAGATGATGCCGATCTTGAGATACCAGTAATGCCTGAGGGAATGGAAGGCTTTGTTTCTTTCATCCGAGTTTTCCGATGGAATTGGGTGTCCAAGAAAGGAAAAGCAGGGGAAGCCGATGGTTATGATAAGCTGAACTTAACTGCTTATTATAATTGGAGTGCCAATAATAAGTACAAGGATAATTCAAATTTGGAATTTACTCCTATCAAGCAGCAACCTAATTGGCCAAGCGAAGGTGACATCCGCTCGATGAAGAATGTTACTCATCTCTTGGGGTATAATGAACCCGATCGCCCAGATCAGGCGAATGTTTCTCTTGACAAGACTATCCAGAATTGGCCAAGCATGTTTAAGAGTGGTCTTCGATTAGGTTCGCCTGCACCTTCTACCATTACAGGACAATGGGTTAAGAAATTCTTTGCTACAATCGATTCCTTGAATTATCGTGTAGATATTGCGGTTGCTCATAGTTATGAGAATAGTTTGAATGCAACCAGCCTTGTAAATAGAATTAACCAACTTTCTTCGCAAGGAAATGGGCGCCCTGTATGGATTACAGAATGGAACAATGGAGCCAATTGGACAGGTGAATCTTGGCCAACAGCAAGTGGAGAAAAACGTGATGCGAATAGTAATATTATTTATGATGAAAATGGCAACACCACGACTGTAAGTCGCCCTTTGACCAAAGAGAATGCCGCCAAGCAGCGTGCTTTTATGGAGCAAGTGCTTCCTGCATTGGATAAGGCAAATAAAATAGAACGCTATTATGAATACGACTGGGTGCAAGATTGTCGTGCCCTCTTAATTAATGGCGAGCTTACTCCTGCAGGTAAGGTATATGCAGAGCACAAGGCTGCCTTGGCTTATAATAAGGCTAGTGCTTATGATACCAAGTGGAAAATTGCCCCTCCATTTCCTTTGTTGAGTATCAATAAGGAGCAAACCGAGGTGACATTGCGCTTCTATGACCATAATGGTGAAACGGGCAAGAAATACATCATAGAGCGTAGAGCTGATGGTGAAAAGTCATTCAGTACTTATAAAGAAGTTTTCTTGGACAAAGATTATAAGGCTGGTGAAACTTTGTCTTTGGTATTTCCAACTACGGATTTTAAAACAACGGTACGTTATCGCATCAAAGCTTTGAGTTATAAGGATACAGAATCCATTTATTCACGTATCGTAACTTGTGAGAAGGATCCAGAGGCTGTGGCTCCAGACTTAAAGGCAGAGGCTTTGTCGTCATCCATTGTCAAGTTGACTTGGGAGGCAATTGAAGGTGCGAAGTCTTACACGATTGAGCGTTCTGATAAAGAAGGCGAGGGGTATGTGACAGTGGCAAGCGATATTGATGGTACGGAATTTATAGATAAAGATTTGAATGATAATGCCACATATTATTATAGGGCCTATACTTTGACATCTGTTCAAACAAGTCCTGCTTCTGCAGTAGCCAAGGTTTCAACCTTGAAATTGACAATTCCAGATGCTGTGTCAGGTTTGCATGCTTCTGCATCTACGGGAAAGGCTTGGTTGCGTTGGAATTTTGCTTATGATGCGCTTTATCGTGTTTATCGCTCCACAAGTATAAATGCAGATTTCAAACTTCTTGCTGAGAATTTGGAACAGCCTTCTTATATGGACGAAAACCTTGTCAATGGCATGACCTATTATTATAAGGTGCAACCTTACAATAAAATGGGAACTGGTGAAGAAAGCTCTATTGTGTCGGTTGTTCCTGAGGCTGGAAAAGTTCTGCATTTGTCTTTTGATGAACAGGAAGGAACTATTGCTTATGACCAATGGAAAAATTGGGATGCTTCTTTGGTGAACGGTGCTTCTTTTGTTGAGGGACGTAATGGGGGATGTGCCGTGAAAATAACAAGAAGCGATAAGTCGTATGTCGAAATTCCACAGGGTGTGGTAAGTGAGTTGGGCGATTTTACCATTTCCACATGGATTCAGTTTAATGGTGCCAAGAATCGAATCTTTGACTTTGGTAGCGGAACGAAGTCTTTTATGATGTTAGGGTTGTCAAACTCGGGATTGAGATATAAGATTACCTGCTCGAAAGGTACTTTTGACCATACTTTTGCTACCAGTTCTTGGACCTCTAACAAATGGTATCATATCGTCTTGACTCAAAAGGATGATGTCGTGACTTGTTATTTGGATGGTGAGTCTCTCGGAAGTGAAACAAGCAAAACAAAAGTTCTTCCTTCAGATTTAGGAACTACAACTCAAAACTGGTTGGGGCGTTCGCAATGGGCTTCTGATTCTTATGTGGATAATGTCTATGACGATTTCAGAATTTATGATGTAGCTTTGAGTGATGAACAAGTGGAATCTCTTTTTATGGATCAAGATGTTTCTCCATCACCACAATATGCACGTGAGGTCGTACAAGGTAATTGGAATACAGTCTGCTTGCCATATTCGGCTACTCCTTCACAAGGTGTGAAATGCTATGAGATAGCTGGAGTAAACGCGGACAAAACCAAACTGTACTTGACACCAGTGGTTAGTCTTGTGGCTGGTGTTCCTTATGTTTTCTGTTCTGAAAATTCTGTTGCTGTTTTCCCAATGTCTGGGAATCGGGTGGAAGCACCTGTAACTGCAACCTGTGGACTTGTAGGTTCTTTTGACGATAACCAGAAAGTTGAGGAAAATACTTATGTACTTCAAAGTAATGCTTGGTATTTAGCCGATTCTTCATATCGTACAGAAAGATTTACGGCCAGTCTGAAGGGGGTAGATGAATTACCTGAGTTGGTACTTCCTACACAGAATTACATGACGATAAGTTATGGAACTACTGGCATTCATGGAATTCAAACTTCTACTGATGTAAATGAACCTATTTATAATTTGTCGGGAATGAAAGTGAAGAAACAAGGTTCTGGCATTTATATCGTCAAAAACAAAAAATATGTAGTTCGCTAATTTTTGTATTCTTCTAGTAAGAGAGGGCACTTCCTGTCAAGTGTCCTCTCTTGTTGGTTATAGGAAGCTTTTCCGTTTTTCGTTCAAAGGGTGTAATTATTAAATCAAGGTGTTTCCAATAATCATTCTTACAACAGTTTTGAATGATTTTTATACTTATGTTTTCCTTAAAACAAGCTAACTTTGCAGTGTTGAAAAAAAGTTTTGGTTATAGCTTTATATACAGTAAAAATGCTGTGTTAGAACTTTTTCCAAATGATGTTTAATTTAATAATAAAGAATATGCCTAACAAAAAGACTGTTACTATTAGCTCTCTGTTTGCTTTGTCATTATTGGCATCGCCAACGGTAACATTGGCTTCTCAGTCCCTGGTCAACAATGTTCACGAACAGACTGATGGAGTTATACGTGGAGTCGTCGTCGATAAGCAGGGAGAACCAATTATTGGTGCATCTGTTAAGATTATAGATTCCTCGAAATCATCGTTAGGGACTGTAACCGATTTAGATGGTCGTTTTTCTTTGGCTAATGCCTTGGGAAAGACTATCGAAATATCTTATATTGGTTATGTGACAAAACGCATAACAATTAAAAGTGTTTCTGAGCAGCGCATTGAGTTGGAGGAAAATTCACAAGCCATCGACGATGTTGTTGTTGTAGGTTTTGCTTCTCAGAAGAAAATTAATCTGACTGGTGCTGTGGGTATGGCGACTGCTAAGGATTTGGAGAATCGCCCAGTAGCCAATGTGCTTACGGCTTTGCAAGGTGTAATTCCGGGTTTGAACATTTCCAACTCGTCAAATGGTGGCGAATTGAACGCCCAAAAGCAATTTAATGTTCGTGGTACGGGTACTATTGGTGATGGCACCAGTGGATCACCGCTTGTGCTTATTGATGGCATGGAAGGGGATATTAATACCCTCAATCCTCAAGACATCGAAACGGTATCTGTATTGAAAGATGCAGCATCTTCTGCTATTTATGGTGCGCGTGCTCCTTTTGGTGTTATCTTGATTACAACCAAGAGTGGCCATTCGGGTAAGGCGCAAATTAGTTATAACACGAGCTTGCGCATCAATAAGCCTTTGTTCTTGCCTGAGTTGATGAACTCTTGGGAATATGTCAATTACATCAATGACGTTACTGCTTATACTTCACCAGGTAGCGTTGTGTATGACGATGAGGATTTGCAAAAAGTATATGACTATTATACTGGAAAGAGTAATGTGGTCTGTGATGAGACTAAAGTTTCTGGCAGCCATGAGGTTTGGGGATCGGGAGAGAACTCTACCCATCTATATGCCAACATGAATTGGTTGGATGAGTATTATCGCAAGTCTGCCATTGCCCAGGAACACAACTTAAGTGCTAGCGGTGGCAATGATAAGGTTGACTATTATATCTCTGGCAACTACATGGGGCAAGGCGGTTTTATGAACTATGGGCAAGATACCTATGATCGCTTTACCTTGACAGGGAAAGTTGGTGCTCAGTTGACCAAATGGTTCAAAATTAATTACACCTCTAGATGGACTCGTGCCGACTACGACCGCGCCACCTGTATGAATGGAGCGTTCTATGACAATGTGTTGCGCCGCTCTTTGCCTGTGTTCCCTAAATATGATCCAAATGGTTATATCATGGCCAACTTCAATTATATAGAAGATTTGACAAACGGTGGTCGCCATAAGGAGCAAAATGATAATTCCTACAATCAGGTGAAGTTGACTATCACCCCATTGAAGAATTGGAATATCATTGGAGAATTCAATTTGCGAGTGAAGAACAATTGGACTCATGAGGATCGTATCCCTGTGTATGTTCATGCGGCAGATGACCCCAACGTATTGCTTTTGGCAAGTAGCGGTTTTGGAGCAGAAAAATCATCTGTCTATGAATATTCTCAGAAAGAGACCTATTTGACAGGTAACTTCTATTCAAATTATACGTTTGATATCAAGAAGAGTCACTTCACGGTAATGGGAGGTACGCAGTTGGAAAGTATGCATCAGCGTTATTTGTCAGGTGGAAACCAGGATTTGACGGTACCCAATTTGCCTGTCATAGACTTAGCAACCTCTACCGAGGACTACATCAATGGAAGTTATCAAAAATGGACTACTGCAGGCTTCTTCGGTCGTATCAATTATGATTACGACAACAGATACCTTCTGGAAATCAATGCTCGATATGACGGCTCTTCTCGATTCCGTAGGGGGCATCGTTGGGTACTTTCTCCATCATTTTCTGTAGGTTGGAATATTGCTCAAGAAAATTTCTGGAAGCCATATCAGAAATATGTCAATACACTCAAACCACGCATCTCTTACGGTCAGCTTGCCAACCAGAATACGAATTCATGGTATCCTACATACCGTGTGATGAGTATTGGTACGGCAAATGGTTCTTGGCTGGTGGACGGTGAAAAGCCAAATACAGCGTCATTCCCAGCCTTGATATCTTCTTCCTTGACCTGGGAAAAAATCAAGTCATCTAATTTCGGTCTCGACTTTGGTGCTTTCAATAACCGTTTGACAGGTTCATTCGACTATTTCATTCGTAAGACCGATGATATGGTGGGTACAGGTGAACGTCTTCCTGCAATTTTGGGCGCATCTGTGCCAAAGACCAATAACCTATCCCTCAAGACTTATGGATGGGAGTTGACTCTCCAGTGGCGTGATGTCATCAAGGACTTTGCATACGGTGTACGCTTGAATCTTTCCGATGACCAGACAAAGATTCTTGAATATCCTAACCGTGAAGGGTATATAAGCAAATATATTCCTGGCATAGTTACGGGCAACATCTATGGTTTGACGACCATCGGTATCGCCAAGACCCAAGAAGAGATGGATGCGCATATCGCATCTTTACCTAATGGAGGTCAGGAAGCCATTAGTGCTGACCCATGGCAAGCTGGCGATATCATGTATGCAGATATAAATCATGATGGTAAGATTACCAAAGGCTCGACTATCGACGATTTGGGCGACCTCAAGGTGATAGGAAACTCTTCACCTCGTTATCGCATTGGTATCAACCTGGATGCAAGTTGGAAAGGATTTGATGTGTCTATGTTCTGGCAAGGAGTCTTAAAGCGTGATTACTATTTTAATCCGAATGGTGGACAAGGTACAGGTGGAAAAAGTGCTGTTTTCTGGGGCGCTACATCTGGAGGACGTAACGAGTCTCTTTACTTCAAGCAGCATCTCGACTACTTCCGTGCAGACCCAGATGATCCGTTGGGCCAAAATCTGGATTCATATTACGCACGTCCTCTGTATTATACAAATAAGAACCGAGAGGTACAGACTCGATATCTTCAGGATGCTTCGTACATGCGTTTGAAGAATTTGCAGATAGGTTATACCTTCAAGCAGAGTTGGCTCAAGAAGGCATCTATCAACAGTATTCGTGTTTACTTCTCTGGTGAAAATTTGCTGACGATAACCAGTCTTTCCAAGGTTCTTGACCCTGAGTCTTTGGAAGTGGCAAAAATGAAGTCTGGTGCTTCTTACCCATTAACCAAGACTTATTCTTTTGGTCTGAGTGTGAATCTCTAAAGACTTCGATGATTGTAGAATAATAGAAAAAAATAATATGAAACGTAACAATATATATATAGCGGCTTTTGCAGCGATGGCTTTGTTCTCTATGTCATCTTGCGATGACTATCTTGACATAGAGCCTCAGTCTCAGGTAACCCCTGAAACATACTTTACGTCTGCCGACCAATTGGGTGCTTATATCATCAGTTACTACAATTCCTATGGTAATAACTGGAATGCGGATGATGATACAAATGGTGGACAGTTGCCAAGTCATGGTCTTGGCTCTATGAGTTATACCACTTTCTTGGATGATGACCAAGGTACGGACAATGAAGGTGGACCTGGTGATCGTTTTTATAGTGGAAATTCTTTTCAGGTAGGTTCTGATGGAGGCAAATGGAAGTTTAGCAATATCAATAATCTCAACTTCTTCATCCAAACGGTGGAGCCAAAGATTGAGGCTGGCAATGTGTCTGGCAACCAGGAGGAAGCCAAACATTATTTGGGTGAAGGCTATTTCCTTCGTGCCTTGGAATATTTTTATCGTCTGCGCAAATTGGGAGATTTTCCTATTGTAAAGGAAACTTTGCCTGATGACCGAGCTAGTTTGATAGAAGCTTCCAAGCGTCGCCCTCGCAATGAAGTTGCTCGTTTCATCCTCGAAGATTTGGACAAAGCGATTTCGCTTCTTACTGATGGCGCCAATACCGGTGGTCGCGTGAGAATCACTAAGGATGCAGCCTATCTTCTGAAGGCTAGGGTAGCACTGTATGAAGGAACGTTTGAAAAATATCATGCTGGCACCCCTTTTGTTCCTGACAAATCTGCTGGATGGCCTGGAGCTAGTAAGGATTATAATGCCGACTTCACTTATGATAACGCAGCCGAAGTCAAGTTCTTCTTGCAAGAAGCAATGGACGCTGCCAAGTATGTTGCTGATAAGCATAAGCTTGTAGAGAATAACTTCAAGGCGAAAGGTGCCACCCAAACTCCTCCTGCCAATGATTACTACGATATGTACATCAAGCAAGATCCTTCTAAGTATGATGAAGTGTTGCTATATCGTTATTACGATTATGCCAATAAGAGCAACGGCCATTCTGCCAATGCTTATAAGTACAAAGGTGGTGCCAAGGGTTATACGCAAGAGTTTGCTAATACTTTCTTGATGACCAATGGTCTTCCTATTTATGCAGAAGGAAGTGGTTATGCTGGTGATGATTACGTAAACGACACCAAAAAGAACAGAGATTGGCGCTGGCAACTTTTCATGAAGGGAACAGGTGAGTTTATCTATAAGGACAATACGAAAAAAACCGGTAAGGTTCCTGCCGTATGGAGTGGCTCGTATGTGTTTGCCACAAACACTGGATATCTGAAGGGTAAGGGATTCGCAGAGGAATTTGCCGAAACCAACATTGGACAAGACGTAACGCCTGCCATCATATTCCGTGCCACTGAGGCTTACTTGATTTATCTTGAGGCTTCATGTGTGATGAACGATGGCAATTCCATCGATGATACAGCAAAGAAGTATTGGAAAGAACTTCGCCATCGCGCAGGTATTGATGCTGATTATACAGTGACGGTAAATGCCACCGACTTGGACAAGGAATGGGAGGTAAGCCAAGATCTTGGCATGTATTCTCACGGTAAGCGAATTACTCCACTTCTCTATGATATTAGACGTGAGCGTCGTGATGAGTTGATGAGTGAGGGATTCCGCATGGACGACTTGGTTCGTTGGCGTTCTTTGGATGGCTTGAAAGGTGGTAAATACTTCCTTCATGGGTGTAAAATCTTTGGTCCTATGCAAAGTCTTTTCAGTAAGACTGCTCTGAAATATGACCAAGAGGATGATACCCAAAACAATGTATCTTCTCCAAATGATACAGAAGGTGGACTGAATGGCGATGCCAGATACTTGTCGTTGTTTAGAAAGTCCAAGAGCAATAAGTTTTATACCGATGGCATGTCTTGGCACATTGCGCATTACCTTTATCCTATAGCAGCAGCCCACTTTAAGGATACATCGGCAGATGGAGTTGATGTTTCGACCTCGCCAATCTATCAGAATCCTGGATGGACTATAGAAGAAAAGACATCAGCAACTGAATAGCTTGAAAATTAGTTAGTTTAATTAGGTAGGTTTATATTTAGGTCAATGAGAATTAGTTGGTGTATGCTTCTAGTAAAAGTATAGTACACCACTAATTCTTTTGAAAAGAAGTTTTAGTAAAACATGTTTAATAAAAATAATTATATTATGAAAAAGAAAATTTTACTTTCAATGTTGTTGGCAGCAACTTTTGGATTTGCCAACGCACAGACCAATTTGGTGGACAATGGTGACTTTGAGGCTGCGGTTACGAAGACTTGGAAGCCTTATTCTTGGCTTACCGACACTTATCCTGAAAAGGGAGAACTACCTGGTTGGGATAATACTGCTGCTAACCAATGGAATGGTATTCCTAACATCATTGGTGTGGAGCCTGATGGTGATATCATTGAGGATGACAACACCCAAGCTCTTCGTTTGCAGCGTTGGAAGGACAAGGGATGGTATGATGTAAGTGTTTCCCAGACAATACCTGTTGTTGCTGGCACACCTTATACATTCTCTACTCTTTATAGATACAACGAAGGTATCGACTATGAGACTAATGGTATTTCGCAGCCAGTTGCAGGTTATAAGATTTATGATGGAGAGGCTGGCGGTACTGTTCTTATCGAGGACGAAACTTTGAAAAGTTTTGGATGGAACCAATTGGATCCTGTAGAGTTTACTCCTACCAAGGACAACATTGTTGTTTATTTGTATATAAATAACAATAATTATAATGGTGACTGGAAAAGCGAATCTACATATATAGATTTCGATAATGTCGAGGTACTCGGTCAGGTTGCCAATGGTATTACCTCTGTAAGCAAAAATGCTAATTCTTTGGCTTCTGTTTATGATATTGCTGGCCGTGAAGTGATGAGCTCTGTGTCGGAGGCTCAGCTTCGCAATGCGAACTTGAAGGGTGTTTATTTGGTGAAGAAAAATGGTGTTGTAAAAAAGCAGTTGTTTAGATAACGATTGTAATATTCTGAAAGAAGGTGTGCCATTAACTTTTATGGTGCACCTTTTTTTAGTTTGGCAAGCAAGGTGTGTATAAAGAAAACTCGTAATTATTTTTTTTACTATTTGTATGATAATTAGAAATAGAATATTATTTTTTGTCCTCTCTCTGTTGGTGCTGATGAATGTTGGAATTTGTATTGCTAGCACCAAGACGACAGCAACTCTTGAAAAACAGATAGTATCATATGTTGATCTTTCTCTCAATGGTTCGGAGAAGTATGTGCTTCGTGTAGATGGCAAGCCTTTTTATCCTACGGAGATTCAGGTGCGCCCTGATAAGTTGCGTGGTTATGAGGGATGGAGCGAGACTGAGATTGAGGCGGTTTTCAAACAGGCTGCCGACGATGGCTTTAATACGCTGAGTATCCCTGTGTTCTGGAGGGAGGTGGAACCTAAGAAAAACCAATTCGACTGGAGCATTCTTGACAATTATATGTCATTATGCAAGAAGTATGGTATGAAGATGGAACTGCTTTGGTTTTCTTGGAGCAGTGGTGGTCGAGTGCAATACCTTTGGAATTATAAAGGTAAAAAATTGCTACGCACTCCTGATTATGTTTGCTCTATGAATGGCACGTCTGAATACAATATGTTGAGGACAGAATGGGAGTATTCGCTTGATTGGCGGGATGTAAACTTACGTTCTCGTGAGACGTATGTACTTGGGCGTGTGATGGAACATGTGTCTCTTTGGAATGCCAACAATGGAAATCCTCATACGATAATAGGTGTGCAACTTGGTAACGAGGCACGTACACATGGCGACAATACAGCTACGGATGCAGAAATTATCGATTATTATCATCATGTGGGGGTGGCAGTAAAGGAATCTAAGTATGTGACTTGGACTCGTTTGAACTGTGTATCCAACGAGTGCAATGGCAGAACGAATGCAAATGAAGCTAAGCGCAACAATGGGGGCACTAACATCGACTTTGTAGGTGTGGACGTTTATGGAACTAATGCCCTTGCTGTCAAAACCAACCTTAACGGATGGCTTGGTGAGAATGGCAAGAACTTCCGCATGATTATGGAGATAGATGCCAAGGATGCCAAATCCCCGCTCTACCAGATTGCGGCACTCGCTGGTGACAAGGCCTTTGACTACTACAATTTGGGACCGGTCGATGGCAACGGGCTTTATACCAACGAGGGACATGTGTTGTCGGAACGTGCGCACATCACCTTGGTACGCCAGCGCAACAAAATGTTGAACATGGCAAACCAAGACATTGCCTTGTACAAGCATCGTGGTAGCCTTTATGTCTATAATTATGCAGGCTCTACGACCAAAAGCGAGACTGGTCTTGATGGCATCAGTTTTGTTCCTGGTACCAATAGCACCCAGGCAGTGGCTGTGCGTCATGGTGTTGACCAAATCGTATTACTCTCTACTGCACTTGGTACATTTACATTGCCAGAAAACCTTAGTGGATGCAAGGCTGAGTATGGTTACTTTGATGCGGATAACAAGTGGGTAAAGGAAAGCGACGTGATTATCACGGACAATAAGGTGAAGATGAAAACAAATACTCCTTCTTGCGTATTGTTGACCAAATCGGATAATGCATCAACTGGCATTAAACCTGTGAGGTTTGATGCCAGCTGTGCAAGTAATGTTTGCTATGACTTGATGGGAAGAAGAGTGATTCCTACTAAGAGGTCTATATATATTGTAAATGGTAAGAAGGTGGTTGCTGGCCACTAAAAATCACGTGTTGCTAAGTGGCAGCTTACAACTCCTCGCAAACTACCATCTCCGTTCCTTTATATACTACGACTATCTTGTGCAACTGTGTAGTCTTGATGGCGGATGTCACTACCTCACTCTCGGCATAGCGGTTTACTTGGGCGATGGCATCCTCACGTAGTTGCTGCACGTGGGCATCGGTGTCTTTCGACTTGGCATACTTCAGTTCTACAATGTAGGAGTGCAGCATATCTGGGAAGCAGTCAACCAATGGACATAGGAAGATGTCGGCATATCCCTCTTGGGTGTCCTTTTCTGAGATAGGACGGTAGAACTTGTTGTCGCAAGTCATGGCAAGTGTGAAGCCATGCACGAAATACTCGCCCTTCTGATGGTCACGTTGTGAGGAATACTTGTGCAGCCTGTCGGCGATATATTGGAAGTATGGTTGCCATTTGCCCTCGTATGCCAAGTCGCTCTCCAGGTTGCCCTTCTCGTAGGCATTATATTCCAGGTCGTTTTCCTTGTAGGTGTCGAGGAGATACTGGAAAATCTGTTCACGAACCACTTGGTTGGGAATCACAAACTTGGTCTTTCCCTTGTAGGTGCCGGCGATAGTTACCATGCCGAAATAGTAGAGCAGGCTGCCGAAATTGTCCGGGTCTGCAATCTGCTCGGCAGGGAAGCCTGTCTTCAGTTCACCGGTTACAAAACCGTTTTCCACCAGTTGCTGGATGACGGAGGCATCGTGTGCAAACTCCTTGTCCTTGCGGATGAGCATACGGATCTTGTTGTAGTCGAGACGAATGTTCTCCTCTATCATGTTCTTTGGTATCTGACCACGGTTTCTGATATAGTGGTCGATAAAATAGAGCACCATGTTCGAGTTGTACATCGTAGTCTCTCCGTAGGCAGCCTCGGCAAAGCAGTAGTTGTCATACCAGGGCTTCATGATTTCTATCAGTTCGTCGATGGTATAATTATGTAGCCCGAGCGTGTCTGTATAGTAGGTGAGCAAGTCGCGCACCTCTTCCTCCGTGAACCCGGTCATCTCGTTGAACTCGTATTCCAGGGAGTAGTTGGTTCCGATGTTGAAGCCACTCGTCAGGTCGTCCATTGTCACAGGACTGACTCCTGTAACGAAGACACGCTCAAGGGTGTTGTCCGTAGCCGACTTGATGGTGTCGAAGAACTTGCGCAGATAGCCCGTGCCGTGCGTCTCCGCCTTGTAACTGTTCAGACAGTCAGGCTCGGCGAGGATGGTGTTGGTGAAGTGGTCGTACTCGTCGATGAAGAGATACACCTTCTGCCCCGTCTTCTTGCACTCCTTGCAGAGGTAGTCGAGTTGTTCGGCCGCCCCGTCCTTCTTGTTCATCTCCTCCTTGATGCCGGCTGGGAGATATTGCGCATAGACATCGCAGAAGAAGTTGAACTCGGTGTTGCTGTGCGCATCCAGTCCCTTCTTGTAGTTTTCGAGATTGGCATCCACCACGGCGAAGTTGAGCGAGATGATGAGGTAGGTGTTGTGCTCGGGTGTCGGATTCTCGCCGATGTACAGTCCTCCGAACAGTTCCTCGAACCTGTCCGCCATATTCACGTCGTAGTATTGCTTGAGCATGGATAGGGTGAGGCTCTTGCCGAAACGGCGAGGGCGGATGAAGAAAAAGAACTTGTTTGAGTCTTCTATTTCTTCGATAAACGCAGTCTTGTCAACATAGTAACAGTCATCCCTTCTTACGGTAACGAAGTTTCATCATTCCGTAAGGGATGCGCTTGCGATAAATGCGGTTGCGTTTGGCAAGTCTTCTTTTTGTAGCGTCGCTGACCATATTGGAATCTCCTTATTCTTTGTTTTGGCGCAAAGTTAGCATAAATATTTGGAATAAGCAAGGAAATGAAAGAAAAACATTTCTTTTGTTGTTTTGTTTACACTTTATTCGGAAACTTTTGTTATCTTTGCAGTCGAATTGCTAGAACGATGTCCCTTCGTTCCTAGTAGCGACTAAAATGATACAATACAATCAACAATAATAAACCTATTCAATGAAGAGACTAATTTCAGCAGTAATCCTTTCTGCCACCATGGCGATGCCAACGATGGCGCAGAAGAACGTGAAGACCTTGAGCAATGGTTATCCATTCACTCAGGTGCCTTTCACCAGTGTGAAGATTTCCCCCAATACTTTTTGGGGCGCCCGTTTGAAGGCCGCCCGAGAGGTGACGGTTCCCTTGGCTTTCAGCAAGTGCGAGAGCGAGCACCGCTACAAGAACTTCGAGATGGCTGCCTATACCTTGCAACATCCCGGCCACGAGGGATTGAATACCAAGGAGTGGGACGTAAGCAAGTTTATGGGCTTCTCTTTCGACGATACTGATGTCTATAAGACTATCGAGGGAGCCAGCTATATCCTCCAGACTTATCCCGATAAGAAGATGAAGACTTACATCGACAGCGTGCTCAGCGTGGTCGGGGCGGCACAGGAGCCTGACGGCTATCTCTATACTGCCCGCACCATCAACCCTCAGCATCCGCATGGATGGTCGGGAACTACCCGCTGGAGCAAGGTTGAGGTGTTGAGCCATGAACTTTACAACCTCGGTCACATGGTGGATGCAGCCTGCGCCCATTGCCAGGCCACGGGCAGCACCAAGTTCCTCAATATTGCCAAGCGTTATGCCGACTGTGTAATCAAGGAGGTGGGACCGAATGCTGGCCAGCATAAGGTGGTGCCAGGACATCAGATAGCGGAGATGGCCTTGGCTCGTCTCTATACATTGACAGGTGAGAAAAAATATCTTGATGAGGCCAAGTATTTTCTCGATGCCCGTGGTACCACTTCTATCCATGATGCCTATAGTCAGAGCGACAAACCCATCTTGAAGCAGACCGAGGCTTGGGGACATGCCGTTCGTGCCGGCTATATGTATGCAGGTATCGCCGATGTGGCAGCCTTGACACAAGACTCCGACTATATCAAGACTATCGACCGCATTTGGGAGAATATCGTAGGCAAGAAATACTATCTTACGGGTGGCGTAGGTGCTCGTCATGGCGGCGAGGCTTTTGGTGCCAACTACGAGTTGCCCAACATGACCGCCTACAACGAGACTTGTGCAGCCATTGCCCAGGTCTATCTCAACGAGCGTATGTTCCTGCTTCATGGTGAGAGCAAGTATATCGACTGTCTGGAGCGTACCCTGTATAATGGTGTCATCTCGGGAATGAGCATGGATGGTGGTCGGTTCTTCTATCCTAATCCTTTGTCAAGCGACGGCAAGTATAGGTTTAATGCCGACGGCACCACCACTCGCCAGCCTTGGTTCGGTTGTGCTTGCTGTCCGAGCAACTTGAGCCGTTTCATCCCGTCCATCCCGGGGTATCTCTATGGCGTGAAGGACAACAATATCTACGTCAACCTCTTCGCAGGCAACACTTCCACCATCAAGGTGGGTGGCAAGGATGTGGTCTTGGAAGAGACAACGGAATATCCGTGGAATGGCGACGTCAAGATTACGGTGAAGAAGGGTGGTGCGAAAAACGCCAACTTGTTGGTTCGTATTCCGGGATGGGTGAAGAACCAGGTCGTGCCGAGCGACCTCTATGCTTATCGTGATGCCGAGAAACCTGGTTACAGCGTGACGGTGAATGGCAAGGCGGTGGACGCTGACCTCGATGCCAACAAGGGGTATCTGCCAGTGAAGAACATCAAGAAGGGAGATGTGGTTCGCATCCACTTCGATATGCCTGTCCGTATGGTCGTAGCCAATAAGAAGGTGAGCGATGACAAGGGAAAGGTAGCGGTAGAACGTGGTCCGTTGGTATATTGTGCCGAGGCTGTGGATAACCAGAATGAGCCTGTGCTTCGTGCCGTGGTGAGCCAGAAGCCGACCTTCAGCCTGGTCGATAACTACTGCATCGAGAATACCGAGGCCAAGGGTGCTCCTGCTTTTGCGGTGAAGGCTATCACGACGGATGCGCAGGTGATCGACCAAGCTGGCGATGGACAGGTTTCGGTGAAGAATCTGAAACTCACCCTGATACCTTACTATGCATGGAACCATCGTGGAGCCAACCAAATGAATGTTTGGTTCTACCAGAACTTGTCGGTGCTGGACAAGTAAAGGTAGCTGGAATAAAAAAAAGGTGTGGCACGAATCTAGTGTCACACCTTTTCTGTAATATTACAAATCCCATCCTACGGCACTCGCACCGAGTACAGCTGCGGAACTACCGTCCAGAGTGGAAACCAAGAACTTAGCCTTGCCCTTGAAAATCTTCAAGACACTCTTGTCGTATGCTTCCTTCACAGGCTTCATCAAGAGGTCGCCAGCCTTGGTCAAGCCACCAAAGAATACGAACGCTTCGGGGGAGGAGAAGGCAGCGAAGTCGGCGCAAGCCTCACCGAGCATCTTGCCCGTGAAGTCATATACGCGTTTTGCCAAGGCATCTCCCTTGCTGGCGGCGATGCTTACCTCGTAGGAAGTGATGCCCTCGGGTTTCATGTCGCGGAGCAAAGACGGTTCGTCGCTCTTCTCCAGAAACTCGCGGGCTGTGCGGGCTACACCCGTGGCGGAGCAGTAAGCCTCCAGGCAACCTTTGCGGCCGCAACCGCAAGAACGGCCTTCCTCGCCACGAACCATGATGACATGGCCTAGCTCACCGGCGAAGCCGTCGCATCCATATACCATCTGGCCATTGATGACGATGCCGGAGCCGACACCCGTACCCAGTGTGATGTCGATGAAGTTCTTCATGCCACGGGCCACACCATATGTCATTTCGCCGAGGGCGGCTGCATTGGCGTCGTTGGTGAGGGCCACAGGAAGGCCGCCGAGGGCATCGCTGAAGAGTTGTGCCAGAGGAACGACCCCCGTGTGCGCCCAAGGCAAGTTGGGGGCGAACTCGATGGTTCCTTTATAGTAATTGCCGTTGGGTGCCCCGATACCCATCGCCTTGATCTTGTCGATTCCGCCTACGGTATCGATGATAGGTTGGAGTGCCTCGACGGCAGCCTTGACATAGTCATTTACATCATCATAACCACCGGTCTTGATAGCTGTCGTAGCCTTGATTTCGCCGCGGGCATCCACGATGCCAAAGACGGAATTGGTACCTCCCAGGTCCAATCCGATAACATACGGCTTCAGTGCATTTTCTGTCATGTTTTTCTTCTTGTTTAGTTAGAAATGTATGTTTATATGGCGCAAAGATAGAAAAAACTTGGCATAAAACAAACTTTTATAGGAAAAAAAAGCATAAAACAAAGTTTTAGGATAAAAAATTACCGAATATCCCCGAAAAATTGTAACTTTGCGCTCTGTTATGAGTATAATGTTTCCAATAGAGATAAATATTCTTGATTTCATTTTCAAGGGAATTATCATAGGTATTCTTGCCTCCGCCCCGATGGGGCCCGTGGGCATCTTGTGTATTCAGCGCACTTTGAACAAAGGGCGTTGGTATGGTTTCGTGACTGGTGTGGGAGCAGCATGCAGCGACATTGTGTATGCCCTGTTCACTGGCTTGGGTATGAGCTTCGTGATGGATATTGTCAACAACGCCCAAAACAAGTTCTACCTCCAAATCTTCGGAGGTCTCTTGCTCCTGGTGTTCGGCATCTATTGCTTCAAGAGCAATCCCACCAAGAACATGCACCAGAGCAGCAACAAGCAGGGCACGCTCCTGCACAACGGCATTACGGCGTTCTTCGTCACCTTGTCCAATCCGCTTATCGTGTTCCTCTTCATGGCAACCTTCGCCCAGTTTGCCTTTGTGGTGCCCGATATGCCCGTGGAGATGGGGGTGGGCTATCTGAGCATCGTGTTCGGGGCGTTGCTCTGGTGGTTCGGACTGACGTGGCTCATCGACAAGATACGTGGCAAGTTCGACACCAATGGCATCCTCATTATAAACAAGGTGATAGGAAGCGTGGTTATCATCTTCTCGGTGATTGCCCTCATCGGTACGGCGTTCAATCTCTATCATCTCCCCGAGTTCTGATGCCCCAATTTAACATTCAACATTTAACATTCACAACATAGATGTTTATAGCACAAGAATTGAGAAAGAAGAGTATCGCTGAATATTTGTTGTATATGTGGCAGGTGGAGGATATCATCCGTGCCTATGGGTGCTCGCTGCCTGTGATCCGCAAGCAATATATCGACCGCTTCGATTATACGGAGGAACAGAAAGAGGAGGAAATCGACTGGTTTGGCAACCTCGTTCGCATGATGAATGAGGAGGGAAAGCGTGAGTCGGGCCACCTTAATATTAATAAGGTGATTCTCCAGGATGTCATCGACTTGCACGGAATGCTCCTCAAGAGCACCAAGTTCCCGATTTACAATGCCGAGTATTACAAGGTGTTGCCTTTCATCGTGGAGCTTCGCAACCGTGGCGACAGGGAGGTGAACGAGATAGAGACTTGTCTCGACGCCCTCTATGGGGTGATGATGCTTCGCTTGCAGAAGAAGCCGATAACCCCCGAGACCGAACGTGCCATCAAGGAGATAACGACCTTCGTGGGCTTGCTCAGCGACTATTATATCAAGGATAGGACCGAGGGCTTGCAGTTCGACGAAGACTAATGGAAATAAGTAATAAGATTATATAAAGGACGACATGAAAGAAATAGAAAGAAGAAGAACATTTGCTATCATTTCGCACCCTGACGCAGGTAAGACTACTTTGACGGAGAAGTTCTTGCTCTTCGGTGGCCAGATTCAGGTAGCAGGTGCCGTTAAGAATAACAAGATTCGCAAGACTGCCACTTCCGACTGGATGGACATCGAGAAGCAGCGTGGTATCTCTGTGTCTACGTCTGTGATGGAGTTTGATTATCTTCCCGACGGACAGACTGGCGACCCATATAAGGTGAATATCCTCGACACTCCGGGACACCAGGACTTCGCCGAGGACACCTATCGCACGCTCACCGCCGTGGACTCTGCCATCATCGTGGTGGATTCCGCCAAGGGTGTCGAGGCGCAGACCCGCAAGTTGATGGAGGTGTGCCGCATGCGTAATACGCCCGTTATCATCTTCATCAATAAGATGGATCGTGAGGGGCGCGACCCTTTTGATGTGCTCGATGAGTTGGAGGAAGAACTGAAGATCAAGGTTCGTCCGCTCTCTTGGCCTATCGGTCAGGGACTTCGCTTCAAGGGTGTCTATAATATCTATGAGCATCAGCTCAACCTCTTCACACCTAACAAGCAGCGTGTGACGGAGAAAGTGGAGGTAGATGTCAACTCCGATGAACTCGACCGCCATGTAGGCGATCGTGAGGCTGCCCAGCTTCGCGAGGAACTGGAGTTGGTGGATGGTGTATATCCCGAGTTTGACGTGGAGACTTACCGCTCTGCCGAGGTGGCTCCAGTCTTCTTCGGCTCGGCATTGAACAATTTCGGCGTGCAGGAACTGTTGGATTGCTTCGTGCAGATAGCACCGTCGCCAAAGCCTACTCAGAGCGAGGAGCGCGAGGTGAAGCCCGAGGAGTCGAAGTTCAGCGGCTTCATCTTCAAGATTACTGCCAACATCGACCCTAACCACCGTTCTTGTATCGCTTTCTGCAAGATATGTTCGGGCAAATTCGTACGCAACCAACCCTATTATCACGTTCGTTTGGACAAGACCGTGCGTTTCTCCTCGCCAACCCAGTTTATGGCGCAGCGCAAGAGCACCATCGACGAGGCATATCCTGGCGACATCGTGGGTTTGCCAGACAATGGTATCTTCAAGATAGGCGACACCTTGACCGAAGGAGAGAAGATTCACTTCCGGGGATTGCCTTCGTTCTCGCCACTCCTCTTCAAGTACATCGAGAACGACGACCCGATGAAGAGCAAGCAGTTCCAGAAAGGTTTGGAGCAGTTGATGAATGAGGGTGTGGCACAGCTGTTTGTCAACCAGTTCAACGGCCGTCGTATCGTGGGTACCGTGGGGCAGTTGCAGTTCGAGGTTATCCAGTATCGTTTGGAGAACGAGTACAACGCCAAGTGCCGCTGGGAGCCTGTCCACTTGCACAAGGCCTGCTGGATAGAGGCTGACGACGACAAGGAGTTGGAGAACTTCAAGAAGCGCAAGTACCAGTATATGGCGAAAGACATCGAGGGCAGAGACGTGTTCCTCGCCGACTCGGGCTATGTGTTGAGCATGGCGCAGCAAGACTTCGAGCATATCAAGTTCCACTTCACGTCGGAATTCTGATAAAGGTAAAAAAGTAAAAAGGTAAAAGAGAGAAAAGGACAAAAGATAGATGGATGAAGAGATATTAGAGACAGAGAAAAGCTGGGTAGGCAAGATAGTCGATTGGCAGAAGGAGCACATCTCCGACCGCCAGATGACCTTGATATTGGCGTTCGTGATAGGTGTGCTCGCATCTGTGGCTGGGTACATCTTGCATAGCATCGTACACGAGATACAAATATTGCTGACGTCGGGATTTGAGAAGAGCACCTACAACTTGCTCTTTCTTCTCTTCCCCATCGTGGGCATCTACCTCACCTCGCTCTTCATCAAGTATGTGGTAAGAGACAATATCTCGCATGGCATCACCCGGGTGCTCTATGCCATATCCACCAAGCAGTCGAAGCTGAGAAGTCATAACTGCTGGTCGTCTGTGGTGGCGTCGGGCATCACCATCGGATTCGGCGGAAGTGTGGGAGCGGAGGCACCTATCGTGCTCACCGGGTCTGCCATCGGCAGCAACCTGGGACAAATATTCCGCATGGACAAGAAGACGATGATTTTGCTCGTGGGATGCGGTGCGAGTGCCGCCATCGCCGGTATCTTCAAGGCCCCCATCGCCGGACTCGTGTTCACCCTGGAGGTGCTGATGGTCGATTTGTCGATGGCGTCGCTCCTGCCGATATTGATTTCATGCGTCACCGCCACGTGTTTCACTTATATCTTGATGGGCAACAAGTCGCTTTTCGACTTCACGCTTACCAATCCTTGGGTGCTCGAACGTTTGCCGGCCTGCATCCTGCTGGGGGCGTTTTGTGGCTTTGTGAGCCTTTACTTCATGCGCACCATGTCGGTATGTGAGGGGTTCTTCGCCCGGCTCGGGCAGTATCCTTACGCCAAGTTGCTCTTCGGTGGCATTATCCTGAGCAGTCTCATCTTCCTCTTCCCGTCGCTCTATGGCGAGGGATATTCGGCGGTCAACATCCTCTTGAAGGGTAGGACGGAGGCCGACTGGAACATGGTGATGGGCAATTCGCTCTTCTATGGGCATAGCCAACTGCTGGTGCTCTACATCGGATTGGTGACATTCACCAAGGTGTTTGCCACTTCTGCCACCAATGGTAGCGGTGGATGCGGCGGAACCTTCGCCCCATCCCTTTTCATCGGTGGCTTCGCTGGCTTTTTCTTCGCCCGCATCTGGAACATCAACGAGGTGGGGGTCTATGTGCCTGAGCAGAACTTCACCTTGATGGGAATGGCTGGCGTGATGACGGGGGTCATGCACGCACCGCTGACGGGTATCTTCCTGATAGCCGAGCTTACGGGCGGGTATCAGCTCTTCATGCCGTTGATGATAGTCTGCATCTCCTCTTACCTCACCATCAGCATCTTCGAGAGCCACAGCATCTACGCGCTTCGTCTGGCTCGTGAGGGTAAGCTCCTCACCCACCACATCGACAAGGCCGCCTTGACGCTGATGGGCATGCAGAGCATGGTCGAGAAAGACTACCACCCCGTGAGCCCCGACCTGCCGATGAGCAAGCTGGTGTCTGAAATCAGTCGCAGCAACAACAATTTCTTGCCGGTGCTCGACAAGGGTGGCGTGCTCCTGGGCATCATCGACATTACCCGCATCCGGCACATCATCTTCCGCACCGAACTTTACGGCCGCTTCACGGTTCGTCAGTTGATGCTGCAGCCCAGTGCCGTGCTCAGCGACCATGAGCCGATGGACGAGGTGATGAGGAAGTTTGAGGAAACCGACGCCGCCCAGTTGCCGGTGGTGGATATGAGCGGTGTGCTGGTGGGCTACATCAGCCGTACCAGAATCTATTCGATGTATCGCCAAATTGTGGCGGATATTTCGGCGGAATGATTTTTAGTGAAGAGTGAAGAACGAAAAATGAAGAGTTCGACAGCTCGTTCTTATATTGAGAAAGGAAAGAAGGAAATGGAAAAGAAAGAATTGAAGATCATTTTCATGGGAACCCCCGAGTTCGCGGTGGAATCCCTCAAGAGCCTCGTGGAAGGCGGATATAACGTCGTGGCAGTCGTTACGCAGCCCGACAAACCTGTGGGTCGCCACCAGGACACCCTGCAACCGTCCCAGGTGAAGCAGTATGCCCTGTCTGTGGGGTTGCCGGTGTTGCAGCCTGTCAAGATGAAAGACCCCGAGTTCGTAGAACAGTTGCGTGGCTACCAAGCCGACTTGCAGGTGGTGGTGGCGTTCCGCATGTTGCCGGAGGTGGTGTGGGATATGCCTCGCTTTGGCACCTTCAACGTGCATGCCGCCTTGCTGCCCCAGTATCGTGGCGCAGCCCCTATCAACTGGGCGGTCATCAATGGCGAGACCAAGACGGGTGTCACCACCTTCTTCCTCGACCATGACATCGACACGGGCCGCGTCATCATGCAGAAGCCTTTCGACATCCCCGACGATGCCGATGTGGAGTATGTCTATGACGGACTGATGCGCCTCGGTGCGGAGATTGCCACGGAGACTATCGACCGCCTCCTTGCGTCGGATGGCAACATCGAGTCGATGCCGCAGGAGGAGATGATTTCCACCGATACCGTGCTCCACAATGCTCCGAAGATATTCAAGGACACTTGTCGCATCGACTTCCATCAGCCAGCCAAGCAGGTATATGACTTCATCCGCGGTCTCTCGCCTTATCCCGGCGCATGGACGGAGATTCAGAAGGAAGGGGGCAAGGCTCAGGTGATGAAGATATTCAAGGCTACAAAGACGGGGAAGCCTGTGGATGGTTCCGCAACGGATGCCGTAGGCTCTTTGCGGGTAGATGGCAAGAACTTGCTGATGGCTTGCTCCGACGAGTGGCTGCGGCTCGACACCCTCCAGATGAGCGGCAAGAAACGCATGGTGGCTCGCGACTTCCTTAACGGAATGCGTGACATCGAACAATATAAAAGTATTCAATAAAACAATAGGAGAATTTCAGATATGACTCAACAAGAAGATATCAAAAATGCGGTGGAGTGTATGCGCAAGGGTGGGGTGATACTTTATCCTACCGACACTGTATGGGGCATCGGTTGCGATGCTACCAATGCCGAGGCCGTGGCCAAGGTTTATCAGATTAAGCAGCGTGATGACAGCAAAGCTCTCATCTGCCTTGTGGACAGTGCCGACCGCATGGCTCGTTATTTCCGCAACGTGCCTCAGGTGGCATGGGATTTCATCGATGCGGCTATGCCTGTGAAACCTACCACCGTGATCTTGGATGATGCCACAGGTATCGCCGACAACTTGGTGGCGGAGGACGGCAGTCTAGCGATGCGCGTCACCTTCGAGCCGTTCAGCAAGGAACTGTGCTATCGTTTCCAGAAGCCGGTGGTGAGCACGAGTGCCAACATCAGCGGCGAGCCGGCAGCCCAGAATTATCCTAACATCGACCCTAAGTTGCTGGAGCAAGTGGATTACGTCTGTTGGTCACGTCGCCAGGAGCATAAGCCCCACAAGCCTTCTAGCATCGTCAAACTTTCGAAGAATGGCGAGGTGAAGGTGATTAGATAATTTTATAAAAAGGTGACAACGTATGCTAATAACAAGAATAGACCCTCCCATACTCGATATATCGCTTAGCTCTGCGCTAATCGTCGATACCAAAGCCAGTATGTTGGAGGCTGCCGGCATCTGGGGCTTGAACGTGCCCAAGAGTTGGCGTAAGGATGAGATAGCCTATGCCATGGATTATACACTCAAGCATGAGGCGCAATATGTTTGGGACAACCTCGGACGGGAATCCATCAACATGATAGGTGAGATAGTTGAGGCTGGTAAGGGCAAGAGTATCACGGTATCGCAATGCGAGAAAGATTTCAGCCGTTTGCAGAAATCTCTCTTGGTGATTTCTACGGAGGCAAAGAATGGCAAGTGCCAACTCTATATGTTGGACGAGGTATATGACATATTCAAGAAACTGACAGATGGGCACTTGAAGATGCTTACCGACATGACGGAGCAGTTCACCAAGGACAAGATGAAGGAGATAGAAGAAGCCTGCAAGGCTTCTGACGAGAAACGCCCTCTCAACTTTCTTCCAGCCTTGACGAGCAATCCGCCCGAGATGCCAGGAACTGGTTCGCAGTTCGCCTACAAGTTGATTCGTCCGAAAGTGATGGAGCTGACACTTCGCTTGTCGGCACAACGCTATATGGTATGCTACCTCCTCATGCAAGATGGCTATATCCATGCCACATGCAACTGGGGCGATGTCCTGGATTTTGTATGGAATGGCGTGGAGGCTCCATATCCCGGCGCCGATTACCATGAGGTGAAGCGGCCGTTCCGCAAGAAATACCCTGCGATAGCAAGTGCCTTCGGACAGAAGACGGATGACACAGGAAGATGCCTTCCCGTTCCTTATATCACGATGATAGGATGGGAAGGACAGCCCAAGACATGGTTTGTCAATTACAAGATATATGGCTTGGACTTTGCCGACTTGGCGATGTTCGGACCAATGGTGGACGATGAATACGCCACAGCCATCGGCAACTTCCGTGACCTCTGCATCAAGTTCTTCAAGGAAATCATGCGCAGCGATGCCAAGAGTCCAAAGGCAAAGATGAAGGAGTACTTCGGCTTCGATACCTTGCCGGTGGATGAAGACTTCGAGGGCTTCGGGCTTATGCCAGTATCTGGCGAATGGGAGGATGGCGCCTGCTTTGGAACAAAGCAAGAACTATAGCCCCGTTTCGGAAGAGATAAGGAAGATGTGTTGGAACCAAGGCGACTGGCGTTTCTATAAATACTATAGGCAATGGCAATGGAAGACGTATCCCGACGGCTTATTTGGAGGGGGCTGGTTTGAAGATGAAGCTTTTCATGAGGCTGAAGAACTTCTTGAATATTTGGAAGTTGAAGCATGACAAGCGTGTGGATGAAGCATTGCAGACAGCTAAGCTGCTGGTAAGTTCTATTCCCGATTCATACCGTGCCATCAAGAAATACAAGGGCTTGGAGTCTGTCGTTATACCTGAAACAGGATGCTTCTTGTCGGAAGATATTCCTACGGATAGATTTGACGAGAAGGATTTTCATGTGATGTGGGTAGGGAAGTTTGACTTCCGCAAACAACTGCCATTGGCTTTGTGGTCGGTGGCTACAGCTGGCAATCCTCATATAATCTTGGATGTTTATGGAAGTGGTTCTGAGGCGCAGGTAGCTGATGCTAAGCGAATTGCAGCGGATCTGGGCATTGAGGATATGGTGGTGTGGCATGGCAATCAATCTAACGAAGCCGGGTTGGAAGCTATGCGCAAATCGCAGTTGTTCTTCTTTACCAGTGTCAGCGAAGATACTTCCACTGTCGTGTTGGAAGCTATCAGCAATCGCTTGCCGGTAGTCTGCTTTAATGCTTGTGGCATGGCAGCTGTCATTGACGACAAGGTAGGCAGGAAGATACCTCTCTCCAAGCCGATGCAATCCGTTCATGACTTTGCCAAGGTGCTGACGGAGTTGGAGCGGAACCGGGAAGCCTTGAAGCAAATGTCGGAGAACTGCAAGCGAAGACAGATGGAGTTGGCGTGGGAGGAGAAAGCGAAGAAGATGGTGGAATGGTATGAGGAGGTCGATAGCATACAGGAAAGAAACTGAAATCCTGCGAATTTCCAGGAAAAGGGGAATATTATAGAATGGTTAAAAGAGGGTGTGTCAAACATTATGACACACCCTCTTTTGCTTTCTTGCCGAAGTTAGGGTCAATCTTCAGAAAAGCGGTGACGAGGAAGGTGATGGCGCAGCAAGCCATCACGACGATGAAGAAATGGCGGTAGCCCATCATGTCCTTCAGATAACCCGAAATCATGCCGGGGAGCATCAAGCCCAGGTAGGAGATACCCGTGCAGATGGAGTAGTGGGAGGTCTTGAACTTTCCTTGGCTGTAGAACAGCATGTAGAGGGTGAGCACGGTGAAGCCCAGGCCGTAGCCAAACTGCTCGACGAAGAGACAGGAAGAAACCATGATGATGTCGCTGTTGAGCGAATAACTGAGGTAGATATACACGGCGTCGGGCAACGTGATGGCGCAAACCATCGGCCATAGCCATTTCTTCATGCCGTCGCGACTCACCAGAATGCCGCCGATGATGCCACCCAGCAATAAACCGATCAGTCCGATCGTGCCGTTGGCAAGTCCGTATTCCTGCGGCGACATGCCCAAGCCGCCCTGGGAGTTGGGGCGAAGGATGAAGGTCTTGGTCATTGTGTTGAGTAATGCCTCAGGGAAACGATAAAACAAGAGGAAAAGCATCACGAAAATGGTTTCCTTGGCACCGAACTTCACGAAGAAGGTGCGGAACATATTCGTCAGTTCGTGCGCCACCTCGCTTACCGTCCTGTCGGTCTGCACATCGTCCTTGGGGTGGGGCATGAAGCGGCTGTGGTAGAGCCACAAACCGATGAAGATACCTGCCAATCCATAGAATATCAATGCCCATGAGAAGCGTATCTGGTTGCGGAACATCACTTGCAGCACACCTGCCAGCATCACCAGGAAGCCATTCACGAAAATGATGGCGAGGCGATAGAAAGTATTTCTCAGCCCCACGAACTTCGTCTGGGTGTGCTCGTCCAGTTCTATCATGTAGAAGCCGTCGGCTGAAATGTCGTGCGTGGCACTGCAGAAGGCGATGAGGAAGAAAAGGCACATCGTGGCTTGGAACCAAAAGGCGGTGGGGATGGAAAAGGCGATGCCGGCGAGTGCCGCTCCTATCAAGGCTTGCATCGTCAACACCCACCAACGCTTGGTCTTCAAGAGGTCGATGAAAGGACTCCAGAGTGGCTTGATGACCCAGGGCAGAGCCAGCCAACCCGTGAAGAGACCGACCTCGGCGTCCGTCAGCCCCATCTGCATGTACATCACTACGGAGAGTCCTGTCACGATGATGTTGGGCAGGCCTTCCGCAAAGTAAAGTGTCGGAATCCATGCCCATGGATTCCGTTTGTTGTTATTGCTCATTTTTTGTTATTTATAAAGTTGCTTGATGTTCGCTCCTTGGTAATAGTGGAGCAGGATGTCGTTGTAGGCATATCCTTCCTCGCCCATTACGGCGGCTCCTATCTGGCAGAGACCTACTCCGTGCCCCCAGCCGGCGCCGATGAGAGCGAAGCGTTGGGGAACCCCTTGGGCATCCTCGTCGTATTTATCCACTACAAAGGCGGAGCTGTAGAGGTGGGAGTCGCTGAGTGCGCGGCGAATCTCCAGTTCCTTTCCGAGGGTGAACGTCTTCTCCGTGCCGATGATCTGGAGCTTACTGATGCGTCCGCTCTTGCCTCGCTCGACGGCTTGCAGGTCGAGGACGGAGCCTACGTCCAACTTCAGTTTCTCTGCGAGCAACTGCTGAATCTTCTCTTGGGTCAGCGTTACCTTCCAGCGGTAGAAGTCGGCGGTCTCCTGGTCGTAGTCGTTGAGCACCTGCGAGAGTACCTTCTTGTCTTGGGTGTTGCAGAAGGCAGGAGGGGTGGACCGAATCCATGCCTCGGCTGTCGCCTCGTCTTGGAGTGAAGAGTGAAGAGTGAATTCGCTCTTCACTCCCAATATCAGGTCTCTGACACTGGAGAGGTAGCTCTTCGGGGTGTTCTCCCAGCAGAACTGGAACTCTTCAGTCAGTCCGCCGCAGCACTTCGAGAACCTTGCGTCGCAGATTTCCTCGCCGTCGAGCAGCACCTGGCCCTTGGTCTGCCGGATAGCCTCCGCCACGTGGGGAGAGGTCTCCTTGGTGATGCCTTGGTAACGCTGGCAGTGGTCGTCGGCGCATACGTCGAAGATGGTGTGGTCTTCGCGGTCGTACCAACGGATGAGCATGTCTTCCTTTTTAGTGAAAGAGAAGAAATTGTTGCCCGACTCGGCCACGTCACGACGTTTTTTCATCTGCGCCAGGAGCCAGGAACGGGAAATGACGGCATGGGCTTTCAGAAGCTCCAGACTAGAAGTGGCGTTCATCTCGCTGGAGATGACGCTCTCCAGATATTTCTCGACGGGCAACTCGTTGATGGCGCAAATCTTGTCCGACTCCACCACGAACCGCAAGGTGCCCAGGAAAGTCTGCGTCTCCTTGCGTTCCCAGTGGAAGTTGACCCCGATGGTGACATCGCTGAGTGAGAACGAGGAGTCGGCACTCTGTGGATGGAAGGTAAGCGAACTGTATTGGTTGCCGTTCCAGAGCACGCCGCCCTCGGAAAATTCCACCTCTTGTTCGCCTATTACAGTCTCGCCCTTGGCAAGGTAAGGCTTGTTGAGAGAGAAATGGATCTTCTGTCCGCTCACGATGCCCACCGTCACATTGGGCTGCTTGCCATTGTTATATAGGGCAGAAACTTCAACGGTTTTCTCAGCCTCTTCGGTAGCTTTCAGTTTTTCTGCGATTTCCTCTATTTTCGCTTGTGAAACACCGCATTCCTGTAGGATGGCGGTGGCATTCGCTTCGTCGAGCTTATGGAAATCTTCCTCTCGTGGCGTGATGATGAGTCCCGACATATCCAAGGCTCCAGGGGAAACCAACACCTGTTCCACACCTTCGGCAAAGTAGCAGCCAGGGCGATGCTTCTCGCGAGGAATCACCACGCTGATATACTCGTCGTCCTTGCGCCAAGCCACGATGTTCATCATCGGCTCGGTCTCGTCCTGACGTACAGGCATCGACTTGTAGAGGCGGTGGAAGAGAGCCACGTCGCTTTCCTCCGACTTCGAGACAATCACGAAGGCTGGCACGATGAAATCTCGTACCATGGATATCTTCTCCTCGTCATCGAGGACGATGATGTCGCTGAGGTTGCGGGAGAGACGCTGCCAGTTCACCTGCAAAGGCAAGATGCCACTGCAGCCTGCCTGGAAGTGGAGATGGTCGGGGGCGGAGGCACCGCACTTCGGACCATTATAGAAAATCATCATTTCGCCGTTCTTTTCCAAGAAACGGTGCATCTCGCCGTAGTTCTTGTAGATGGCTTGTGGCTGGTGCTTGCGGGCAGGGATGGTGAAGTGGACGGGCAGGATGGGGAATGGGTTGACCAGAAGATGGAACTTCTCGTCTATCTGTTTCGACATCTGTTCCTTTGGGCGGTTCTTGTCGCAGAGGAAACAAGGGCGTTCGCCCAGGGTCTTCTTATCGACCTTGGCACCCGTGCTCACGATGCGGGCTGGATTCCATTGCAGTTTGATCTGGTCGGAGAGTTGGAGGGTCTCCACGTGCTTGAGGTCACGGAAGCGGTGGCGAGCCTCTTCCCACGTCTCCAACTGGCGGTTGAAGAACCGGGAGATGCTGCTGTCTTCCATGATGTCTGCCTTGCCTCGCAACATCTGTTGGCGAGCCTTCAACTCCATCGTGCGCAGACGGTCTTTGTAGAGGTTGTTGGCGTTCACCCGGTCGATGCTCAGAGCGGCGTCGGAGTTGCCTCCCCAACGGCGGCAGAGATACAACTCGTCGTAGATTCTGCCGATGCGGTAGCGGCGTGAGAATGCCAACCCCAAGGCGTAGTCTTCGCCGTAGCTGGTGTTGGGGAACTGTATCTGTCTGACGAGCGGGGTGAAGAAGGCGCGGGGAGCACCCAAGCCGTTGATGCGCAAGGCGTTGTTGCAACCGTTGTCGTCAGTCCACTCCTTGTGGTCTATCAGTCCCGGCGGCAGCGTGTTGAGGTCGAAATCGCACATACGATACGACCCGATGATCATCGCAGCCTTCTGCTTGTGGAAGGCATCTACTATCTTTTGGAGCGTCTTGGGCGAAGAGTAGAGGTCGTCGCTGTCGAGTTGTACGGCAAACTTGCCACAATAGATACTGTTGATGGCTACGTTCCAGCAACCGCCAATGCCCAGATCGTATCTTTCGGGCACAATCTGGATGAGTCTGCCAGCCTGCTTGTCGTTTCGGTCTTCCATCTCACGAGCTATCGTGGAGAGAATCTCGCCGGTTTGGTCGGTGGAATGGTTGTTGACCACGATGACATTGAACTTGAAGCTCGTCTTCTGGCTCAATGCACTCCTGACGGCATCGGCGATGGTCTTCTCTCGGTTATAGACTGGGATGACCACCGAAGCCTCGTACTCAAACTCCTGTTCGTCGAAGTCGGGCTTGCGGTAGAAATTGGTATCTACCAGCGCGCCCACTTTTCCAAGGTGCTGCGTGCAGGCACGTTCCATCTCTATCTGCACCTCTCGGTTGCGGGGGTTCACATAGTCAAACTGCTTCTCTCCGCTCTTTCTCGTGTCCAGCTCGTCTTCTGTGTAGAGGTATTCGTTGAGGTGGAAAATCTCACCGACACGACTCAGGTAGAGTCGAAGGTCATAGAGTCCGGCATATAAGTAGTCTTGGCGGTCTTGCTGGGCGATGTAGTCGCGCAGGCAGGCAGCCTTGACAAGCCAAAGACTTCCGAAGTCGAAGTCGTCGCGCAGGCTTCCTGTCTGGTAGTCGATGACTGGATGCTTTTCGAGTTTGCCTGTTGCCGGCGCATCCCCGGAGGCATTTTCGTCCCTCACCATCGAATAATGGTCGGAATAAACCATCACGGCGTTGGTGTCGTCGGCAGTGCGAAGAAAACGTTCCAGGGCGTATAGCCCCCACTTGATAGGGGGGGTCTTGGTGCAAATCACCACATAGTCGGCATCCGTGTTCTCAGCGATGCTTGCCACCGTGTTGGAGCTCTCCAGGCGGTCGATAACCACGAATGTATATCCGTCGGGCACTTGGTGACGGGCGGCAAAGTCGCCGCTCACCAAGAGATTGATATGTTGCACAGTCTTGTTGTCGTGCAGTTCGGCGAGAGTTTCCAAGGCTACGTCGAGGTCTTCACAAGGCAAGAAAAGGTCTATTTTTTCTCTCATTTTAGCTTGTAATATTCTATTTTTTGTCCTTATTTCTGTTTATTAAATAAAAATATGGGGCAAAGATAATACTTTTTCGTCAAAAAAGCGTATCTTTGCAGTATGAATAATGAAAAAAAATATCTTCTGGGTCTTACACTTGGCGAATTGAAGCAGGTGGCGAAGGACTTGGGCATGCCTGCTTTCACGGGTGGGCAGATGGCGAAATGGCTCTATGGGCAGCATGTGAAGAGCATCGACGAGATGACAAATATCTCGAAGGCAAACCGTGCCAAACTCGCCGCAGAATATGAAATAGGATGCGCGGGATATACCGACGCACAACACTCGGTGGACGGTACCGTCAAGTATCTCTTCCCGACACGCAGCGGCAAGTTTGTAGAGACGGTGTATATCCCCGACAAGGACCGTGCCACACTCTGCGTCAGTTCGCAAGTGGGGTGCAAGATGAACTGCCTCTTTTGCCAGACGGGCAAGCAGGGCTTTGAGGGAAGTCTTCCTGCCGGCGACATCCTGAACCAGATATACTCGCTGCCTGAGGTCGATAAGTTGACCAACATCGTGTTCATGGGCCAAGGCGAGCCGATGGACAACCTCGACAATGTGCTTCGTGCCACGGAGATACTGACGGCAGACTATGGCTGGGGGTGGAGCCCCAAGCGAATCACGGTCAGCTCGGTGGGCATCAAGAACAAGTTGAAACGATTCTTGGAGGAGAGTGAGTGCCACGTGGCAATCAGCATGCACGACCCCATACCCTCGGAGCGCGCCGAACTGATGCCTGCCGAGAGGGGCATGGGCATAGAGCAGGTGGTGGAACTGCTGCGCAACTACGACTTCTCGCACCAGCGGCGCCTCTCGTTCGAGTACATCGTCTTCAAGGGCGTGAACGACAGTATGCAGCATGCCAAGGCTATCATCAAACTCTTGAAGGGGCTCGACTGCCGCATCAACCTCATCCGTTTCCATCAGATACCGAACATCCCGCTTCACGGAGTGAATGACGAGAAGATGGAGCAGTTCCGTGATTACCTAACCCAGCACGGCGTGTTTACGACCATTCGTGCCAGCCGTGGGCAGGACATCTATGCAGCCTGTGGATTGCTCAGCACCTCGAAGAAAATCGGGGAGATAAGAGAGCATAGCGGAGAATAAGAATTATGGAATCATTTGCATTGTTCTTGTTGTTTGTCGCGTTCGCTCTCTGTGGATGCAATCAGCAGAAACGTTTGCCAGAAAGCATCGGACAACCCTACGAGGTGGTGCTTGAGGGCGATACCGACAGCGTTGTCACCCGAATGCTGACGGCGGATGTGCCAGCCTTGCCCCAGTCGGAACCGATGTTCAACATCATACAGGTGAAGAAGGGTAGGCTGGGCGGCAGCTATCTGTTGGTGAGAACTCGAATCACGGTGGATGTGAACCCTCGCCATGCAGGGTATGCCGTGAAGAGGAGTACGGACGAAAAGGCAGCTCCGCAGCTGATATTGCGGATACAAACTCGCTCAGCGGAGGAATTGCGAAAGCACCTCGATGGAGAGAAACTTCGCAAACTCATCGATCGGTCGGAATTACAAAACCTTGCTTCTCGCATCCATCGTAATGATACGATGCAAGCAAAAGTGAAACGCCTCTTTGGCATCGGCATGAAGGTGCCTTTGGGCATGAACGCAAGCAAGCAAGGCAAGGATTTCCTTTGGATTTCCAATAATGCCAACATGGGAATGCAGAGTCTGCTTTTCATGAGAGTGAAGGGCAAAGGGCGAAATGCAAAAAAGACTCCTGGGTGTTTGCAACAGACTGTCGATAGCATCCTTCGGAAAAATATGCCGGGTGAGACCGACAGCATGTATATGGTCGTTCCGCGACTTGCAGAACAGGGGCTTTGGGAAATGAAGGGCGACGCCATGGGTGGACCGTATGTGATGAAAACGGTCGACCGGAAGAACGAGGACATCATCGTAATTGGCTTCGTCTATGCGCCCGAAATGAAAAAGAGAAATTTAATCAAGCAGTTGGAAGCGGTGCTGACTACCATCAAGTAGGAAAAGCACATCGTGGGGGTGCCCTAAGCCCAGCCTTCCGGCTGCAATAATATACATTATATATAATAAAAAGAAACAATGGATAATCAGAAAATTAGAGTGGCAATCACTCACGGCGATACCAACGGTATAGGATATGAACTCATCTTCAAGGCATTCGCAGAGCCGGAGATGCTGGAAATCTGTACGCCTATCATATATGGTTCGCCTAAGGTGGCAGCTTATTATCGCAAGGCAATGAACTTGCCCGGACAGTTCTCCATCATCCAAAAGGCAGAGGATGCACAGGAAGGACGCATCAATCTCTTGGCTGCGGTCGATGACGAGGTGAAGGTGGATATGGGTATGCCTACGGAAGAGTCGGGACGGGCCGCCGTCAAGGCCCTCGACTGTGCCATGACCGATTTTCGCAACGGTCTTTACGATGTGCTGGTCACAGCCCCTGTCAATAATTCCAATGCGCAGATAGAGAACTATCCATTCCAGGGACACAAAAAATATATCGAGACTTGCTTGGGCGAGGGCAAGAAGGCGATGTCTATCCTTATCGGTGGCGACCTTCGCATAGCCTCTGTCACCGAGAAAACTCCCCTGAAGGAAGTGCCAACTGCCATCACCGCCGAGGCAATCATAGAAAAAGTAACCTTGATGCAGCAAACGCTCAAGCGTGACTTCTTGATAACAAATCCCCGTATCGCTGTGTTGGCGTTGAACCCAAAGAGCAATGAGGACAACAGCTGTGGCACAGAAGAGAGCGAGGTCATCATCCCTGCCATCGACACACTGGTGGAGAAGGGCGTGCAGGCGTTCGGCCCATACGCTTCCGACGAGTTCTTCGGAAAGGGATATTTCACCGAGTTTGACGGCGTGATGGCCATGTATCACGACCAGGCTACCACACCTTTCCATTCAATCTACATGGAAGATGGAGTCATCTACACGGCTGGTATGCCCGTCATTCGTACCGCAGCCGACGTGAATCCGTGTTTCAGCATCGCAGGAACAGGTGAAGCCGACGAGACCTCTTTCCGCCACGCCATCTATTCCGCCGTGGATGCTTTCCGTCATCGCAAAGACTTTGACGAGGCTGGTGAGAATCCACTTCCAAAGCTTTATCACGAGAAGCGTGACGAGAGCGAGAAAGTGCGTTTCTCTATCCCAAAGAAGCATTCCAGCACTCCTTTTAAGCCAAATGAGGAGGCAAAAAGTTAAAAAAGAGTGTATTTTCTGCCAACCTTGCAGCTAATTCAAAAAAAATGCGTAATTTTGTCAGCTAAATGGACATATCTGAACTTCAGAAGATAAAACAAAGGTACAATATCGTCGGGAATAGCGACGGATTGAACCATGCGCTCGATGTTGCCTTGCAGGTGGCACCGACCGATCTTTCTGTACTTATCATCGGCGAGTCGGGTGTCGGAAAGGAAATCATTCCCCGGGTCATCCATGACAATTCTCCGCGCCGCCGAGAGAAATATTTCGCTATCAACTGTGGTAGTATTCCAGAGGGTACTATCGACAGTGAGCTTTTCGGACACGAGAAAGGGTCTTTTACGGGAGCCATCGGGGAAAGCGAGGGATATTTCGGAATCGCCAACAAAGGTACGATTTTCTTGGACGAGGTAGGAGAACTTCCTATCCAGACTCAGGCACGTTTGCTTCGTGTGCTGGAGACGGGTGAGTATATCCGCGTAGGAGGACAAGAGATTCGCAAGACGGATGTCAGAATCGTGGCCGCGACAAATGTCAATATGCGCAAGGCTGTGAGCGAGGGGCGTTTTCGTGAGGACTTGTACTATCGTCTGAATACGATTCCTATCCAGATGCCTCCTCTTCGCGAGCGTGGCAACGACATCTTGCTGCTCTTCCGTCTCTTCGCCATGCAGATGGCGGAGAAGTACCGACTGCCAAAGATTTCGCTCGACGATGATGCGAAGGTCATCATGCTGAAGTATAAGTGGCCGGGCAACGTGAGGCAGCTCAAGAATATCACCGAGCAGATGTCTGTGCTGAGCGAAGAGCGGGAAATCACGGCCGAGGTGTTGCTCAAGTATATACCTCGTGATGAGGAGACTACTCAGTTGGCTACGATTCCAAATGCGGCGGGAGGCAGTCATAGCTACGAGAGCGAACGCGAACTTCTCTATAAGATACTCTATGAGTTGAGAGGAAACGTGAGCGACCTGCGAAGAGACGTGACCTCCTTGCGAAAGCAGTTGGACGAAGCCCGCCAGTTGAACGGGGCTAGTGGCTTTGCATCTCCGCAGCCGATTTCTTCCTTGGAGCCAGTGACCTATTCTTCTTCGATGGGAAATCCACAGGTGCTTCATCCTCATGAGGCGGAAGACGCTGTGGCAGAGGAAATCAATGAGCCGGAGACGCTCAACTTGAGCGACCTGGGCAGGCAGATGATAGAGAAAGCCTTGGAACGCAACAATGGCAACCGAAAGAAAGCCGCACAGGAACTAGGTATCTCAGACAGAACGCTCTATAGGCGTATCAAGCAATACGGACTCGGCAACAACGACGAGGAAGACGAGGATAAATGACAAAAGCAAAATAAATGATATGAAGCGTTTTCGCAACCATATATATATAATAGGTGTCATCTTGGCGGCTGGCATCCTCGCAGCTTGCTCCGTGAGCTACAAGTTCAACGGGGCTAGCATCGACTACACCAAGACCAAGACCATCCAAATCGCAGAGTTCCCTATACGAAGCACATACGTTTGGGGACCGATGGGACCGATGTTCAACAATGCGCTGAAGGATGAGTTTGCCAACCATACCCGGTTGCAACAGGTGAAACGAAATGGCGACTTGAAGATAGAAGGTGAGATCACCCAGTACAGTCAGCGCAACAAGAGTGTTTCGAGCGAGGGATATTCCGCTCAGACGGAGTTGTCGATTACCGTAAATGTGAGATTCACCAACAATGTGAACCACAGTGAAGACTTCGAACGACAGTTTACTTCTTCGAAGAGCTACGAGACGACACAGAGCTTGGCTTCGGTGCAAGAGGAACTTGTCAACCAAATGGTGAAGGACTTGGTGGAGCAAATCTTCAACGCTACGGTGGCCAACTGGTAAAAGAAGTGAAGAGTGAAGAACGAAGAGTGAAGAATCCGACGGCTTTGCTTGTTATAAAAAGTGTAACTAATAAAGAACAAACGTGGAACTAAGCAGATTGATACAACATCCAGAGGAGATGAACAAGGAGACTCTTTACGACCTCCGGGAGCTGTTGGCACTCTATCCATACTACCAGACGGCTCGCCTGTTGATGCTGCAGAATCTCTACTTGCTCCATGACCCAAGTTTTGATGAGGAACTTCGACGGGCTGCGATTTATATCACTGACCGAAAGGTTATCTTCCAAATGGTGGAGGCTGCGCACTATCAGTTGAAGAAAGCGGCTAAGTCTGTGGAAGAGAAAAAGAAAGAGTCTGCCGACCGTACTTCCGACTTGATAAACAACTTCTTGGAGTCGATTCCTACTGATGAGGAAGAAGAGAAAAAGAAAAAAGAGAAAAGAAAGCCAACTCCAGCCGATGCCGCTGTTGACTATGTGGCATACCTCTTGGAAACAGAAGGGGAGCAAAAGGAAGAGAAACCTTCTCGCACCATCTCGCTCATAGATGACTTTATGGAGGATGGTGGTTTTAAGTTGCCTAAGATAGATGCACAAGCCGACTATCAGCCTGAGTTTAAACCTCAGATAGAGGAAGACAAGGAAGAGCAGACGGAGAACAGTGGGGTGTTCACTGAGACCTTGGCCAGGATATATATCAAGCAAGGGAAGTATCAGCGTGCGCTCGACATCATCCGCCGACTGCACGAGAAGCATCCTGGTAAGAGCATGTATTATGCCGATCAGATGCGATTCTTGGAGAAATTGATCAAAAATAATAATAAGTAAAACTAGTTTTAAAAAATGTACACATTATTTGTAGTATTAATCGTCTTGGTAGCACTCTTGATGATTTTCATCGTGCTCATCCAGGAATCAAAGGGAGGTGGACTTGCTTCTAACTTCTCTTCTTCAAATGCCATCATGGGTGTTCGTAAGACCACCGACGTGGTAGAGAAATTGACATGGGGCCTTGCTGCAGCAATGGTCGTTATCAGTGTAGCTTGCGCATACGTTGCTCCTACAGCAGCTGGCGAGAGCAGTGTTATGGAAAACTCTGCTACTACTGAGCAGACTGCACTTCCTGCAATGCCTGGTGCTAATGCTGACCAAAAGTCTGCTCCAGCAGCTAGCGCAGGTGCTCAGAAGAGTACACCAGCCGCAGGTGCAGATGCTCAGAAGGCAGCTCCAACGGCTCCAGCAACACCTGCAAAGTAATTTTTATGAAAAAAATACGGAAAATGTTTGGTCAAATCAAATATTTTCCGTACCTTTGCACTCGCTTAATGAAATTGTCGATTAAGTATCTAACATGGTGGACGTAGTTCAGTTGGTTAGAGCGTCAGATTGTGGTTCTGAATGTCGTGGGTTCGAGTCCCACCTTCCACCCAAGGTAAGCCCTGCAATTCTTTTGAGTTGCAGGGCTTCTTAGTATTACACTAAAAATAGTATGGAGATAAAGTACATATCATAAATAGATATAGAATAGGATGACATTCAAGATGAATAATTTGAGGAATTTGAGTGATTTGGCTCGCAAGCGAGTGGCGGTTGCGGCTTATTATTTCGTGCCGGGCGTGGTGTTTGCCAGTTGGGCAAGCCGTATTCCAGATGTGAAGCATCTGTTGCATCTGAGCAACGGACAGTTGGGAACGGTGCTCTTCGCCATTCCCATTGGGCAACTCCTGATGATGACTTTTTCGGGTATCTTGGTGAGCAAGTTCGGCAGCAAGAAAATGCTTGTCTTGTCCGAGGTACTCTATGCGCTCGCCTTGTTTTGCATCGGCAGTAGTGTCACAGTGTTACATCTCATCTTGAGCTTGGTGGCGTTTGGAATGATGGCGAACCTAATGAATATTGCCACCAATACACAGGCTTGTTTGCTGGAGAAACTATATGGGCGTAACATTATGTCATCGTTTCATGGTTTGTGGAGCTTGGGTGGTTTCGCTGGTGGCATCATCGGAGCCGTGTTTGCCAACCTACTGCTGAGTACCCAGGTGCATTTCGGTTGCATTTTGGCGCTGAGTTTTCTGATTATTGCCGTCGGTTTCGGTTATCTAGTGAATGATGATATGGCGAAGGCTGAGGAGGAAGATGTTCCGAAGTTCTCTTTCAAGACCATCGACCCTACCTTGTTCTTATTGGGGCTGATGGGATTCGGCGGTATGTTTTGTGAGGGAACGGTATATGATTGGAGCAGTGTGTATTTCTCTTCGGTAGTAAAACCTGATGAGGCTTTTATCCGTGCAGGTTATGTGGCAGGTATGGGAGCAATGACTTTGGGACGCTTCTTGGCAGATGGTTTCGTGACGAAGTATGGGCCTTCGAAGGTCTTGAAGGTGTGTGGAGTGTTGATTGTTTCGGGTTTGTGGTTGGCTGCCGCTTTTCCCTATCTCGTGACGGCTACGTTAGGCTTCTTGCTCGTAGGTTTCGGCATTTCCTCGTCTGTGCCTATCTGCTACAGTATCGCAGGTAAGTTGGGAACGATGAAGGCGAGCATTGCCATAACCATTGTTTCGAGTATCAGTTTCTTCGGCTTCTTGGTGGGGCCTCCTGTCATCGGCTGGCTCTCTGAGGCAACGAATCTTCGCATTGCCATCAGCATTGCCGCTTGCTTGGGACTCTTCATCGCTTTCATTGCAGGAAAAGTCAGCAAAAGAGTAAAGGATATTTAGCCTGAATTATTCATAGCCTCTCAATTTAGAGCATTCTAACACGTTTTTTTACTTCAAGATAGAGCCGTGTTGCCAAAAACGATAGAGAGTTTAACATGTTCCTTGTTAAAAACGGCGGATTTATCTAAC
>CAVGEN010000089.1:0-61914 GCA_963628185.1 Waltera intestinalis
TTCAAAGATAATACTTTTTCTTGGATTATGCAAGAAATTCAGCTTCTTTTTTTATCCTATGAATAATTCAGGTTAGAATAACAAAATGCCCATGGACTTCGTGCTTTTGGAGTCTATGGGCATTGTTTTTATCCTATCCAATTGAGAAACATTGTGATGATACCCATGTTGATGAGGTCAACAAACATCGCTCCGATGATAGGTACAATCAAGAAAGGCTTCACACTGTAGTGGTATTTGTAGCAGACGGCACTCATGTTGGCCATTGCGTTAGGGGTAGCACCCAAGCCGAAGCCACAGATACCTGCCACTAAGACGGCAGCATCGTAGTCGCTTCCCAAAAGGCGGAAGGCAACGAAATAAGTGAGCAACATCATAACCAGCACCTGGCAAATCAAGATGCTGATGAGTGGCAAGGCGAGGCTTTGAAGTTCCCAAAGCTTGAGTGAAATCATTGCCATGCCAAGGAATACGGATAGGGAAATGTTGCCCAAGCTGACAATCTTCTCTAATTCTAGTTTCTTAGCCCAAGGTGTCATCTCTATCAGGTTTCTGATGATTGCTGCCATGATGAGCGCACCGAAGTAGGTAGGGAAGGTGATGCCTGTGCTCTGCAAGAGTTTGCTCATTACCGTACCTAAAGCCATTACGACCAAAAGCGTGTAACTGGCGTTGGCATAGTGTTGGAACTCTATCTCATGACTACTGAGATGTTTCTCACGACCGGCAGGAGAAGCCTCGTCGCTCTCAATACCTGCCATGGCAGGATCTACCTCGAAGTCTTTCTTAATCTCATGCTCGTAGGTAAGTTTGGTGTGAATCAGTTTCTCTGCGATAGGCCCACCAATGACGGAGCCTGCTATCAGTCCAAACGTTGCGGCTGCCATAGAGACCGTTCCTGCGCCGTGCAATCCGAGATGCTCAAGTACGGATGCGAAACCTCCTGCCGTACCATGGCCTCCTGCCATGGAGATAGAGCCTGCCGCCATACCAATGAGTGGACTTGCATCCATCAGTTTCGTGATGAGTAGCGGCAAAGCATTTTGTAAAATGATGATACCTACCAAAAGGCAAAGCATCATGGCTAGGGTGCGACCGCCTTGCTTCAGTACTTTCAGGTTGGACTGGAAACCTACAGAGGTGAAGAATGTCAGCATAAACACATCCTTGAGAGTTCCGTCAAATGTAAGTTCGATGTGAAATACTTTGTATAGAGCCAAGGTTATGATGGAAAATACCAAACCGCCCGATACAGGTGAAGGAATGCAGAATTTCTGTAGCCACTTGATATTTCTTGTCATCAACATACCCAATAACAAAGCCAAGGCTCCTATGCCTGTTGACTGTAACATATCCAACGAAATAACCTGATTCATATTTTCTCTTATATAAAATAGTCTTAAGTATTTTCTTGTATTCTTGTGCAAAGGTACATAAAAATAAGAAAATAGGTGAATAAATGTGAGAAAAAATATGTAAATTATGACTTTTTGTTATTATGCTGGATAAATATTATTCTTTCATGCAGAGTAGTTCTAGAAATGTAACATTTTAGTTTCAATGAAATGGCGCATGTAATAAGGAGGGCGTAAGGTTGCAGTTGCAGCTTTACGCTCTTCTTGTATTGTTTCTTCTTGCAGCAATATCTATTTCTTTTGGAACTTGGTTGCAATTGTTCTTATATCTGGTTGAAAGTTTCGTTCCGTTGTTTGGAACGTCCGTTCCGTACTTTGGAATGTGCGTTCGCAAGTTTGGAATGTCCGTTCCGTACTACGGAACGAAGATTTCTTCTAGATTCAGAAACTTTTTAATGTGGTCTTAAATGCTTCTTCTCCTAGGATTGTATGATTTTTGATGCTATATTGGGGAAGCTTTTACTTTATTTTACCAAGTGGCTGCTTACACCTCTTCGCAAACCACCATCTCCGTACCTTTATATATTACAATAATCTTGTGCAACTGTGTAGTCTTTGTGGCAGATGTCACTACCTCGCTCTCCGCATAGCGATTCACTTGTGCGAGCGCATCTTGGTAGAGTTGTTGTACATGCGCATCGGAGTCCTTCGCCTTGGCATACTTCAGTTCTACGATGTAGGAATCTTGCATGTCTGGAAAACTTTCTACCAACGGACAGAGGAAGATGTCGGCATATCCCTCTTGGGTATCTTTTTCTGAGATAGGACGGTAGAACTTGTTGTCGCAAGTCATGGCAAGCGTGAAACCATGTACGAAGTACTCGCCCTTCTGGTGGTCACGTTGCGAGGAATACTTGTGCAGACGGTCGGCAATGTACTGGAAGTAAGGTTGCCATTTGCCCTCGTATGCCAAGTCGCTTTCCAAGTTGCCTTTCTCGTAGGCATCATATTCCAAGTCGTTTTCCTTGTAGGTATCGAGGAGATACCTGAAAATCTGCTCACGTACCACTTGGTTTGGAATTACAAACTTGGTCTTTCCCTTGTAAGTTCCAGCGATAGTTACCATGCCAAAGTAATAGAGCAAGCTGACGAAATTATCCGGGTCTGCAATTTGCTCGGCAGGGAAAACAGTCTTCAACTCACCTGTCACAAAGCCATTTTCTACCAGTTGCTGAATGACTGAGGCATCGTGTGCAAACTCTTTGTCCTTGCGGATGAGCATACGGAGCTTGTTGTAATCGAGTCGGATGTTCTCTTCAATCATATTTTCTGGTATCTGACCACGATTTCTAATATAGTGGTCTATAAAATAGAGCACCATGTTAGAATTATACATCGTGGTCTCACCGTATGCAGCCTTGGCAAAGCAATAGTTGTTGTACCATGGCTTCATAATCTCGATTAGCTCGTCTATGGTGTAATTGTGCAATCCAAGCGTATCTGTATAGTAAGTCAGCAAGTCGCGCACCTCTTCTTCCGTGAAGCCTGTCATCTCGTTGAACTCATATTCCAAGGAATAGTTGGTGCCGATGTTGAAGCCACTTGTCAAGTCATCCATGGTGACCGGACTGACTCCTGTCACGAAAACACGCTCCAAAGTACTGTCGGTCGCCGACTTGATGGTATCGAAGAACTTGCGCAGATAACCTGTGCCATGTATCTCAGCCTTGTAGCTGTTCAAGCAGTTTGGCTCTGAAAGGATGGTGTTGGTGAAATGGTCGTACTCGTCGATGAAGAGATACACCTTCTGACCTGTCTTCTTGCATTCCTTGCAAAGGTAGTCGAGTTGTTCTGCGGCACCATCCTTCTTGTTCATCTCCTCCTTGATGCCAGCAGGCAAGTATTGTGCATAGACATCGCAGAAGTAGTTGAACTCGGTGTTGCAGTGCGCATCGAGTCCCTTCTTGTAGTTTTCGAGATTGGCATCCACTACTGCAAAATTGAGTGAGATGATGAGATAGGTGTTGTGCTCTGGTGTCGGATTATCACCGATATATAATCCACCAAACAGTTCCTCGAACCTATCCGCCATGTTTACGTCGTAGTACTGTTTGAGCATGGAGAGGGTGAGGCTCTTGCCGAAACGGCGAGGGCGAATGTAGAAGAAATACATATTGGACTTTTCGATTTCTTCAATAAATGCGGTCTTATCTACATAATAGCAATCTCTTTCCCTCACAGAAACAAAATTCATCATTCCGTAAGGGATGCGCTTGCGATAAATATTATTGCGTTTGGCAAGTCTTCTTTTTATTGCGTCACTAACCATATCCGATTCTCCTATTCTTTATTTTGGGGCAAAGTTAGCACAAATATTTGGAATAAGCAAGGAAAAGAAAGAAAAACATACGGTTCGTCCTATATATATTAATGTGTAACCATGAATCGTAAGATTGTCTATGTTTCATTATCATAAAATCTATTTCGGAATTCACGAAAAAGCACTAACTTTGCAACCGAAAGAAACAACTAAACAATTTAAACGATATGAACAGTATTAATAAGACCTTTGTGTATTTCATCTGCATCGTCTCGGCGATGGGGGGATTGCTTTTCGGTTACGATTGGGTGGTCATAGGTGGTGCCAAACCATTTTATGAGTTGTACTATCAGATTGCGGATAGTCCTTCGCAACAAGGATTGGCGATGACGATAGCTCTCATCGGGTGCTTGATAGGAGCTATGCTTTGTGGCACACTTGCTGATAGAATCGGTCGGAAGAAACTCTTGATAGTTTCAGCATTGATATTCTTTTTCTCTGCGATAGCCACAGGAATGGCAAATACTTTTGGAGTATTTTTGGTGGCAAGGTTCTTCGGGGGTATCGGCATCGGCGTGGCTTCGGGACTTTCACCGATGTATATAGCAGAGGTCGCTCCGACTTCGATTCGTGGAAAATTGGTTTCGCTTAATCAGTTGACTATCGTCTTGGGAATCTTGGCTGCACAGATAACCAACTGGTTGATTGCAGATCCAATCCCGACTTCTTTCTCTTCTGCAGACATTGCTGCGTCTTGGAATGGGCAGATGGCTTGGCGATGGATGTTTTGGGCGGCAGCTTTTCCTGCCTTGGCTTTTTGTGTGATGGCAACCTTTATTCCTGAGAGCCCTCGTTGGTTGGCAATGAAAGGAAGGAATGGTTTTGCTTTTGAAATCTTGAAAAAGATAGGTGGGGAGAACTATGCTACGGCAGAACTTGAAGCTGTGGAAGCAGCCAGTCATAAAGATGCCTCGCAAGCAGGATTGAAAACTCTTTTCAGCAAACCTTATCGCAAGGTTCTCTTGATTGGTGTAGTTGTCGCATTTTTCCAACAATGGAGCGGAACTAACGTCATCTTCAATTATGCGCAGGAGATATTCCAGTCGGCAGGTTATGCCATCGGAGATGTCTTGTTTAATATCGTGGTAACAGGTATTGCCAATGTCGTATTTACCTTCGTGGCTATCTTTACGGTCGATAAATGGGGCAGACGTTCCTTGATGAAGTTGGGGGCTGGTGGATTATGCGGTATCTATCTGATAATGGGTATTTGTTACTTCTTCCAGATTACAGGTGTATTTATGATAGTTTTGGTGGTGGCTGCCATCGCTTGCTATGCCATGACCTTGGGACCTGTCACTTGGGTGCTTTTGGCAGAGATATTCCCTAACCGAGTTCGTGCCGTGGCTGTGGCTACCAGTACTTTCGCCCTTTGGGTGGGAAGTTCAACACTTACCTATACTTTTCCACTGCTCAATGTGGGATTGGGGAGCTATGGTACTTTCTGGATTTATAGTGCGGTCTGTTTGGCTGGCTTCCTCTTTGTTACCTTCATGTTGCCAGAAACAAAAGGTAAGTCGCTCGAAGAATTAGAAAATGAACTAATAAAAAAATAATATAATTATGGTAAAAGCTTGGAGAGAAACAGTGGTGATTCCAACTTATGAGATTGGAACGCCTGAGAAGAATCCAATATTCTTGGAGAAACGTGTATATCAAGGTTCAAGTGGTGTGGTTTATCCATATCCTGTCATCGAGAGCATCAGTGATGCACCGATTGACAAGGAGTGGCATGCAGTATGGATTGAGAATGAATATATCAAGGTGATGATTCTGCCTGAGTTGGGTGGTCGTGTGCAGATGGCATACGACAAAATTAAGAAACGCCACTTCGTGTATTACAATCATGTCATCAAACCTGCGTTGGTGGGATTGACGGGTCCTTGGATTAGTGGTGGCATCGAGTTCAACTGGCCTCAGCACCACCGCCCAAGTACTTATCTGCCTGTGGATAGCACCATCGAGGAGAATGAGGATGGTTCTGTTACGGTATGGGTAAGCGAGACAGAAAAAATGTTCCATCAGAAAGGTATGGCTGGTTTTACGCTTCGTCCTGGCAAGGCTTATCTCGAAATCAAGGGGCGGCTCTATAATCGTACCAATGTGCCTCAGACATTCCTTTGGTGGGCAAACCCTGCAGTGGCTGTCAACGACTATTACCAGAGTGTGTTCCCACAGGACATCAATGCTGTGTTCGACCATGGCAAGCGTGCCGTCAGCAGTTTCCCGATTGCTACGGGTACTTATTATAAGATAGACTACTCGGCAGGTGTCGATATTTCCAACTATAAGAATATCAAGGTACCAACTTCTTATATGGGTGTCAATTCTAAGTTCAATTTCGAGGGTGGTTATGAGAATGATACCCAGGCTGGTATGCTTCATGTTACTAATCATCATATCTCTCCAGGCAAGAAGCAGTGGACTTGGGGTAATGGTGACTTTGGTAGGGCTTGGGATCGCAACTTGACAGATGCTGATGGACCTTACATCGAGTTGATGGCAGGTGTGTTCACGGAAAATCAGCCAGATTTCACATGGTTGATGCCATGCGAGGAGAAGCGATTCACCCAGTATTTCATGCCATATCGTGAGTTGGGCGTGGTGAAGAACGCCACCAAGGACTTGATTATGAATATCAATATGGTGGATAGGGATGGAAACTTGCTTTCTTCTAATGCTATCAGTGAGGCAACGGGCAAGGCAAACTTCAAGGTCTTTGCTACTTCTAAGCAGGAGGTGAAGGTGACGCTTCGCAACGACGATGGTACTATCTATTATAATAAGGTGGTGAATATCGCCCCTGAGAATGTTCTTGATGAAACGGTTGAGGTAGGAGAGAGCCGTATCGAGGACCTTACCTTTGAGATAGAGTCCTTGGAGGGGAATCATTTGATGACATGGCATGCTGACCCTGACGAGATTCGTCCTATCCCAGACCCAGCCGAGGCTGCTCTCTTGCCTGAGCAAATCAAGACCAATGACCAACTTTATCTGACAGGTCTCCACTTGGAGCAATATCGCCATGCCACTTATAATCCTGTGGATTACTATGAGGAAGCTCTTCGTCGTGACTCTATGGATTACCGTTGCAACAATGCCTTAGGATTATGGTATATTCGTAAGTGTCGTTTTGACAAGGCAGAGCAATACTTGCGTCGTGCCGTCAAGGTTTTGATGAAACGCAACCCGAATCCATACGATGGCGAGCCTATCTATAATCTCGGTCTCGCCTTGAAGTATCAGTACAAGATGGACGAGGCATACGACATGTTCTATAAATCGACATGGAATGGTGCTTGGCAGGATGCAGGTTTCTTCGAATGTGCTCAAGTCTCAGTGATGCAGCACCGTTTGGAGGATGCCAAGGAGGAGATTGAAAGTTGTTTGATTCGCAATACTCATAACCATAAGGCTCGTGCCTTGAAGGCGATGATACTCCGATTGACAGGCAAGAAAGAGGAGGCTATTGCATGGTGCAAGGAGTCTTTGAAGGTCGATTTGTTCAACTATGGCTGTCTCTTCGAACTCTATCTCTTGACAGAAGATGCACAGTATCTAGCACAGTTGAAGGAGATGATGCACGGCATGTCCAACAACTATGATGAGTTGGCTCTCGACTATCAAGCTGCTGGTCTCTATGCCGAGGCTTTGAAGGTGCTCGGTGTAGCAATAGAAGTGAAAGCCGTAACCCCTATGACCTATTATTACATGGGTTGGATGCTTCAGGGCATGTATGAACCCAAGCAAGCAACGGAAGCATTTGCTCAAGCTGAGAAATATCCTTCTGACTATTGTTTCCCAAATCGACCAGAGGCAGCTTTGGCTTTGCAAGCAGCTTTGGAAAGCAATGAGAATGATGCCAAGGCAAGTTACTATCTTGGTTGCTTGTATTACGACAAACGCCAGTATGATGTGGCGGTGTGCTATTGGAATCGTTCTGCGGATGCAGACCCTACTTTCCCTACGGTTTGGCGCAACCTCGCTTTGGCTCAATTCAATAAAGAGCATAACGAAGATCAGGCAATAGAGTACATGGAGAAAGCTTTCTCACTTGATACCACCGATGCTCGCATCTTGATGGAACTTGACCAACTTTATAAGCGTATGGGGCATCCACATGCTACTCGTTTGCAACTTCTTCAGAAATATCCTGAATTGATTGCGAAGCGTGATGACTTGCTCTTGGAGGAAATCACCTTGCTCAATCAGACAGGTCAGTATGAGGAGGCGATGAAGAAACTCGATGCACATCAGTTCCATCCTTGGGAAGGTGGCGAAGGCAAGGTGAGCGGACAGTATCAGCTTTGCCGATTGGAATTGGCAAAGAAGGCTTTGGCTAAAGAGGAGGTCGCTCAGAAAGATGCCCTTATAGACAAGGCCATCTCTTTGTTGGAGGAGTGCTTGGTATATCCTCATCACCTGGGCGAGGGCAAACTCTATGGTGCTCAGGAGAACGACTTCTACTACTTCTTGGGCTGCGCTTACGATGCCAAGGGAGATGCCGAAAAGGCAAAGGAATGTTGGGAAGAGGCAACGAAGGGACCTCAGGAACCTGCTGCTGCCATGTATTATAATGATGCCAAGCCAGACAAGATTTTCTATCAGGGATTGGCTCTCTTAAAACTTGGTAGAGTGGGTGAGGCTCATGGTCGATTCTATAAGTTGGTGAACTATGGCAAGAACCACCTCTTCGAGCATGTGGTGATGGACTACTTCGCCGTCTCTTTGCCTGACCTCCAGATATGGGAAGGAGATTTGAACCTCTCCAACCAGATACACTGCAAGTACATGCTTGCCCTTGGTTTCTATGGTTTGGGTGACAAACGTCATGCCGAGCGTTATCTCGCCGAGGCATCAGAGTTGGACAAAAATCACTTGGGTATCTTGTCGTTCCAAACATTGATGGATTTAGGTTTATAACGAGTGACATAAGTAATAAGATTGTTTTGTAGGAGTATGAGGGAAGTTGCCATTTTGCAGCTTCCCTTTTTGGGTAAATAACGAGTGATAAGAACACAAAATAATCCATCATAAAATAATCCATCATTTTTAATGTATGTTTCTATTTCGCTTTTACGGATTTTTTTGTTATTTTGCAGCAGAAAATAAAAACAATAACAATTTAAAATATAACCTAAGATGAAACATAAGAATCTTTTGACCAATCCTTTGTTGATTGGAATGTTCTTGGCGATGCCTTTTACAGCTTGTTCAAGTGATAAGCCTGGAAGTATGGATTCGCCTAATCCTTTGGTAAAATTGACTTCTGTTCCTAATGGGGATTTTGAAAAGTCATTGGAGGAATGGATTATTAGCGATGGGGCATCTTCCATGGTGAGCATTGCCAATGATGGTTGTTTGGGGAGCAAGGCTTTGAAACTGACATCGGATGCAACGGGTACTGTGGTTGTGAGCCAGTCTGTCAACAATGTGGAGAATGGCTATTATGACTTGGAGTTTTATACCAAGGATCATGGAGGAAACCATGTGAGCTATGTTTCTGCCAATGGTCGAATGACCGCTTTGGAAAGTTCTGCCAATGCTTGGAAACGTCTATATATAAGAGGTGTCAATGTGACTGATGGCAAACTTGACTTGAGCATTCACATGCAGAGTGATGAGGCTGCGGTAAGTGAGTTTGATGGTTTGAAACTGATTTCTCGTCAGTCAGGCCAAACTTTCTTGAAGGGTGGCGACATCTCGGAATTGACATACGTAGAGCAAAATGGTGGCAAGTATTATGAGAATGGAAAGGCTGAGGATTGCCTTGACATATTGAAAGCCAATGGCATGAATCTCGTTCGCCTTCGCCTCTACAACGACCCGGGAAATCCTGATTATGAATATTCTAAAGAACTTCCTAAGGGCATCCAAGACAAGGCCGACATCTTGCGACTTGCCAAGCGAGCTAAGGAGAAAGGTATGCAGATGTTGCTTTCTTTCCATTATAGCGACTATTGGACGAATGGTGAAGACCAGCATATTCCTCATGAATGGGTAGGACAAGACATCAAACAGTTGCAGAATAGTGTCTATACCTTTACCAAAGATTTCTTGGAGCAGATGAAGGCACAGGGGACTACTCCTGAATATGTTGCCATTGGCAATGAGATACAGGCAGGTTTGCTTTATCCTTTGGGTTATTGCAAGAAAGAAGATGGTTCCAGCAATGAGATTGATATGTGCAGTTTGATCACTGCTGCTTCAAAGGGAGTGAGAGAGGCGACACCTGAAAGCAAGATAATCTTGCATCTCAATGGAGCAGGAGACAAGGAGGTCTATAATTGGTTCTTGGGATTGATGAAAGACTACAAGGTAGATTACGACATCATCGGTTCTTCTTACTATCCTTTCTGGGTGCATCGTGACGTGAAGACGGTTTGTGATTGGGCTGAGTATGTAACAGACAAGTTTGATAAGGACTTGCTCTTCATGGAGACAGGATATGCTTGGAATCCAACTTTGCCAGACGGAACACCAGGACAGTTGGGCAACAACGACCCATACAAGGATATGACCAAGGCTGGTCAAAAGAACTTTTTGTTGGAATTGAGCAATGGCATTAAGAGTGTTGCCAACCAACGAGTATTAGGCTATGTCTATTGGGATCCAATATTCATCGAGACTCCAACGAAGACTGGTTGGATAGTAGGTGACAAAAACTATGTGAGCAATACTACGCTTTTCGATTTCGAAGGCAATCGAATCGAGGCGTGTGATGCTCTGAAATACAATAACTAAAAGCGATCAAACATGAAACGATTTATATTGAATACATGTCTCTGGGCATCGGTTCTTGCCTTTTCTGCCTGTAGCGAGGAAGGTGATGATGTGCGACCAGGACTTTGGAGCGATGCTAATGTGATAGAGACATTTCCTGGCGATACGGTATTGGTGAACGGACAAGTTTCCAACTATATCGGTATGAACAGCGTTGCCATCTCTTGTGATGAATGGGGAATCAATAAGGTGTATGACTTGTCGGGGCAGAAACCTAAGGTCTTCAACTATAACTATCAGTTGATAGTACCAAAGGATGCGACTTTCGACCAAGAGCTTCATATCACGGTATCGGATAAGAATGGTACGGAGAATAAGAAGACGATAGCTCTGAAATATTTGCCAGACACGACCGCTCCTGCTTTGGTGGAGGACTTGGCAAGTGACATAAGCGTCGATTATGATACTCAGTTGGGAAAGGCGGATTGGAATCTATCTCTGACGGCAACGGATGATAGAGCGTTGAAGTCATATACGTTGGACATTCCTGCCCTCAATATTCATGAGGAGCAAACTCTGTCTGGGCGACAAGCAAAGATAGAAAAGTCTATAGCTATATCTCAGGTGGGTAGTTTCCCAATGACGCTTACGATAGAAGATGAGAGTGGCAATCGGATGGAACGTACTTGTAATCTTATCTCTATGTTGGCAGAACAAGAGAATGGCTTTGAGGATTATCCTCAGATGTATATGTATAATGCGGAAGAGGATGCTTCTGATTATATCTATGGCTATTATCGCTATATGGACAGAACTGATGCTTATCAGTACTCATGTAAGATATACGCAGAGAAGGATGGGGCGAAGTTCTTCTTCGTGCCAACGGAGAGCCAGAGCGGAGATAAGTTTGGTACAAGTCCATACGTAAGTTCCAAATTGATGAACAACAATGGTTATGTGGTGCCTGTTGTCATCGAGAAGAAGGGCTATTACTATGTATGGCTCGATTTGCAAAACCATAAGTATGTCTTGACTCCTTACGAGGTGGAGAATACGGTATGGAAAGGCAACTTGGTTGTGACTGGAGAAGGCTTCTCTGACATGGGTGATTGGGCTTTCTCTTCAAACATGGAAGCTGCTGGCAGTGACTATCGCAAGAGCATAGAACTTGGCATCAATACTTCGGCAACAAGTCATTCGTATTGTGTGACCGATGGCACGGCAGCTTGGAGCCAGGTTTGGCGTATGAGTGATGGCAAATGGTGGTGGCTTGATAATGCTGGTTATGGTGGCACGGTTGCTACTTACAAACCAGGAAATGCCAAGAAAGTACTTGTCATTTTCGATACGGCGGAATTGTGGTCAACCATGAAAATTGTAAAATAATAAAAGATTGTCAAGTATGAACTATATAATTAAGAACACAAGCAAGAGGCTCGTTTCTACAGCTTTCTTGATAGCTTCCGCTTCAGCGGTGATGGCACAGACCAACACCCTGAAGGGAAATGTGATGGATGATGCAGGTGAGCCAACTATTGGAGCAACTGTTAAGGTGAATGGCTCGAATATAGGTACAGTAACGGATTTGGATGGTAACTTTCAGTTGGCAGGTGTGCAAGTGGGGCAGATCGTTACGATTTCTTATATCGGTTATACCTCCCAAAATGTGAAGATAGCCAATGATACTCCTCTCAAGATTACCTTGAAAAGCGATAGTAAGAGCTTGAACGAGGTGGTGGTCGTAGGTTATGGTACGCAGAAGAAAACCAATATCACAGGTGCTGTATCGGTCGTTAAGGCTGACGAGTTGCCTAAGGCTGCCACGGCTTCTATCGGAACGATGCTTCGTGGTCGCTCTTCTGGTATGAATATCACCAGCAATTCAGCCAAGCCAGGCGGTTCGATGGATATTTCCATTCGTGGAGGCTTGTCTGGTCAGAAACCATTGGTGGTTATCGATGGTGTACCACAACTTTCCACAACGACGGTTTCGGCAGGAACTTCCTATAGTGGTGGTGACAAGGACAACAACTTGATTAATTTGAATCCTGATGACATCGAGACCATCAATGTCTTGAAGGATGCTTCGGCTGCTTCCATCTATGGTAGTGACGCTTCTGGTGGTGTCATCTTGATTACCACCAAACGAGGTAAGAGTGGAAAGCCAGAGATTTCTTATTCGGGTTCGCTTGCTTTCCAATATATCAAGGATGCTCCTGACTTCATGGATGCCAAGGATTTCATGATAGAGCAAAACAAGGTCTTTGATGAGTTGGGACGTGGTGATGAGAAGAAATGGACTCAAGGACAGATAGATAATTTCGTGGGCAAGGGTACTGACTGGATGAAAGAGGTGACTCGTACTGGTATCGTCAACGAGCATAACCTCTCGGTGAATGGTGGTGCAGGCGATACTCGCTACTTGGTTTCCTTTGGACTTTACGATCAGAAGGGTATTGCCAAGAACAATAGCATGAACCGAATCACAGGGCGTATCAACCTAGATCAGAACTTTGGCAAGAAGGTGATGGCTGGTATCAATAGTTCTTTCGCACAGATAAAATACAATGACGTGCCATTGGGTGATTCTCGTCAAGATAATGCGGCTTTGTTCTATTCTGCGATGACTTTCATCCCGACGGTTCCTGTATATGATGAGAATGGCAAGTATTCGGAGAATCCGATTCGCAACATCTATCCGAACCCTGTGTCTTTGCTCGACATTACAGACCAAACGGTTAGCAAGGACTTGTTCGTAAGTGGTTATGTGGAGTATAAGCCTATCAAGGAGTTTACGCTTCGGGCTACGGCAGGTGTTGACATCAAAGACACGCAGGCAGACCAATATATTCCTACCACCACCAAGAAAGGTTATAGTGTGAATGGTCAGGCTTCCAAACAGAATGGAAAGGCGCAGATGAACCTCATTAACGTGGTGGGTACATTCAACAAAACCTTCGCCGACAAGCACGACTTGAGTGTGATGGCTGGTTGGGAGTATAAGAAGAACTCTTGGGAGGGCATGGGCATCGTTGCCTCTAACTTCCCATACGATGGCTCGTTGATGAATAACATCGGAACCAGTGAGCAGGAGAATCCGAACATCAGTTCTTATAAGGGAACTAATGAGATGGCTTCTTTCATCGGACGTGTCAACTATGCCTTGATGCAGCGTTACATCTTGACTTTCAATGTTCGTGTGGATGGTTCTTCCAATTTCTCTAAGAAACATCAGTGGGGTACGTTCCCTGGTGTTTCCTTGGCATGGAGAATGAACGAGGAAAACTTCTTGAAGAATATGAAGTCGTTGAGCAACTTGAAACTTCGTGTGGGTTACGGACAGACGGGTAATGCAGGTAACTTGACAGGTATTAATACTTATTATAAGGTAAACCGTGGTTCGGCTGTCATAGATGGTAGTTTGGTGAATGGCATCGGAATCTCCAAGTTGGGCAACGAGGATTTGAAGTGGGAGACCTTGACTGACTTGAATGTGGGCTTGGACTTTGGTTTCTTCAAGGATCGTATCTCAGGAACTTTGGACTTCTATCAGCGTGAGCGCAAGGATGTCATCATGAGTCGCCAGTTGATGAGCTATCAAGAAATCAATACCATCGACTATAACTCGGCTGCTGTATATCAGTCACGAGGACTTGACTTCTCGCTCCATACCGTGAACATCGTCAATAAGAATTTCGAGTGGGACTCCGACATCAACTTCTCTTATTACCGCAATAAAACTACCAAGCGTGATGCGGAGTTCATCCCACAACCTTACCAAGATTGGAAGGAAACTTGGGGTAACATCTACGGTTATAAGACCGATGGACTGGTGAAACCAGGAGAGTCGTACGCTCATTTGCCTTCTTCGACGGCAGGAGCCATCAAGTATCTCGACTTGAACGGATATAAACTCGATGAGAATGGCGAGAAGATGCGTGATAGCGAAGGTCGATATATCACCGTGGCAGGAGCTGATGGAACGCTTGATGTCGCAGACATGGTATTGCTTCATAATTCCACTCCTATTCCTTTCAGTATCAACAATACTTTCAGATGGAAGAACTGGGATGCCAACATCTATATTTATGGTAGCTTGAATGGTTGGAAAATCAATGATGTGAAGTATCAGTCTGTTTATGGCATACAGGACTTGACATACGGAGTCAATGCCTTGACCGATGTAAAGAACCGTTGGTCGTACAGTAATCCTGAGGGAACCATGCCGGGTGTGGCTGAGGCTAATTCTGGTATAGACCCTAAGAGCAGTGACTTTTTCTTGGAGAAAGCTTGGTACTTGCGATTAGACAATGTGTCGATAGGCTATTCTTTCCCAACCAAATGGTTTGGTGGATATATCAAGTCGGCTCGTATGTATGTGGCAGCTCGCAACCTCTGTGTCTTCACTCCTTATAAGGGTATGGACCCAGAGACAGGAAATGGCATCGGAGCTTATCCTAACCAAGGTTCTATTGCTATCGGTTTGAGTTGTAAATTCTAAAAAGGCAAAGATTATGAAAAAGATAAAGATGTTGTTGGTGGCATTGTCTGTTTTGTCGATGACAAGTTGCCAATTGGAAAGAGAAGACTATACGGAGATTTCGCCAGACAAGTTTCCAACTACCGAGCAAGACCTTCGGTTAGCAGTCAATTCCTTAATGTATGAGTTTGGTACAGGCTATTGGAATGGCGAGGGAATCTATTCGCCTAACTATGGTGGCTATCAGGTGATAAGCGACATGAGTTCGGATGACCTTTGGAGTTGTTGGGGATGGGAGAGCGATAATCTCTATTACCATCAGTGGTTTGCTACCGTTACAGGTGACATCCAGAACCATTGTTATCAGAACTTTGCCCATTACCAGTTCTTGTCAAAGGCTCGCAATACGATTCGCCGTATCGAGGCTTCCGTTGCCCCGGAAAGTGCCAAACGGCTGTATGCTGGTGAGGTGAGAGCATTGAGAGGGTGGATGGGATTGTATCTCTATGATATGTTTGGATCCGTGCCTGTGGCTTCCGACGAGGTGCTTGACCGTCCACAGGATTTCACCTATTTAGGTCGTGCCACCGATGAGGAGTATGACAATATGCTGGAGTCTGACTTGCGTGGTGCCATTGAGGTGTTGCCTGAAAAAGCAAGTGCTCGTGGGCGAATGACCAAAGGTGCCGCTCGTATGATTCTCTTGAAGTATTACATGATAAGAGGTAAGTACGACAAGGCAGAGACTTTGGCTCGTGAACTGATGGCAATGGAAGGTTCGGTCTATAACTTACAGCCAGACTACAACTATGTATTCTCCAAGGAAGGTATCGGAAATGACGAGATTATCCTACAGGTAGGATGCTCTAGCTCTTCTTCATGGGTAGCCAACTATATGACAGCGGAAGTGTTGCCAGCAGATATGCCTTGGACGGAGAAAAGTGAAGGTTGGGGTGGTTATGTGATGCCTTGGGCTTTTTACAATACCTTTGAGGCTGGTGATGCTCGTACCAAGAACATCGTCACTCAATATACCAATAAGAATGGTGTGTTGATGACCAAGGACAATAGTGCGCAACTCTCATACGGTCCGTTGCCATTGAAGTACGGAAAGGATGATACGATGAGTGGTTCTTATAGTGGCATCGACTTGATAGTCTATCGCTACTCCGATGTATTGCTTACATTGGCTGAATGTATCAATCGCAATCAGCACCAACCAACCGCTGAGGCTATCAACCTTGTGAATCGAGTTCGTCATCGTGCTGGTTTGCAAGATTTGTCGGCAGATGCCACGGCTTCATACGATGCTTTCAACGAGGCTTTGTTGGCAGAGCGTGGACATGAGTTTTATATGGAAGGACTTCGCCGTCAGGACTTGATTCGTTTTGGCAAGTACGTGGAGTTGGCTAACCAGCGAATAGATGAGGCTAACCAAAACGGCAAGTCATACTTCAAGGTAGATGAAAGCCATAATCGTTTCTGGATTCCTCAGACCTTCATAGATGAGTCGAAGAGCAATATCAAGCAGAACGCTGGCTACTAATTGAAGTGAAGAGTGAAGAATGAAGAGTGAAGAATTCAAATGTATTTTTAACTGATAAAGCATAAATATAGACAATGAAAAAAGCATATTTATTGACAGCAGCCCTTTGCCTGACCATGGCATCGGCTTCCGCACAGAAAGTGTATAAGATAACTTCTCCAGCTACTCCTATGAAAATCGTAGAGGGAAAGTTGAAGATGGGTGGCAAGTCACCACAGGGTGGTAGCATCAGTGTAAACAACTATTACATGAGCATCAATGGCAAACCTGCAGTGCCTGTCTTGGGAGAGTTTCATTTCACTCGCTATCCTCGTGCCCAGTGGGAAGAGGAAATCGTGAAGATGAAAGCTGGTGGTGTAACGGTTTTACCTACCTATATTTTCTGGGGACTTCATGAGGAAGAGGAAGGTAAGTTCCAATGGACAGGCGAAAAGGACTTGCGTTACTTCATCCAACTTTGCAAGAAGCATGACATGCCTGTCATCGTGCGTATCGGTCCTTTCTGTCATGGTGAGATTCGTCAAGGCTCTTTTCCTGATTGGCTCTTTGCCAAACCTTTGGTGGTAAGAAGCAATGACAAATTGTATCTCTCATACGTAAAGCGTCTTTACCATGAGATTGGTCAGCAGTTGAAGGGCTTATACTTCAAGGATGGCGGTCCTATCATCGGTTGTCAGATAGAGAATGAGATGCAACATTCGGCTGCTCCTTGGGGAGTGAATTATCCAGGAGAGCCTTTGGACTTTACCGCTGCTGACTATGACAAGGACTTTACGTTGATAGGCGTGGGAGTGCAAGAAAAGAAAGTGACAACCACCGAACTTGGTGACCAACACATGCAGACCTTGCTTCAGATGGCTAAGGACGAAGGCATCATCACTCCTTTTTATACTGCTACTGGTTGGGGATATTCGGCTGTGTTGGGCAATGAGGGCATACCTGTAACGTCAGCCTATACTTATCCATTTTGGGAAACACCTCGTATGTCGCAGTTCTGTATGTTCAAGGATGTACATAAGGATCCTGACTACTCACCTGTTCGTTATAATCCAGAGGATTTCCCTTCTTTCTGTGCAGAGATGGGCGCAGGCATCCAGATGATTTATCGTCGCCGTCCTATTGTGACAGCTCGTGCAGCCCAAGCTTTGATGACTCGTACCTTAGGCTCAGGCTGCAATGGCATCGGTTACTATATGTATCATGGAGGTAGTACGCCACTTCGTCAAGATGGTATCGGTAGTTATCAAGATGAGCCGATGGGAATGCCTAAAATTTCTTATGATTTCCAGGCACCATTGGGTGAGTTTGGTTTGGAGCATGGTTCTTATCGTTACTTGCGTACCATCCACTCGTTCCTTGCAGACTTTGGCGACCAACTCGCTCCTATGGAGGTGGTTCTTCCTGAGAATTGGAAGAAGATGACACCAGACAACACGGATGACTTGCGCTATGCGGTGAGAATGAAGGATGGAAGAGGTTTCTTGTTTATGGTCAATTTCCAAGACCATGACACCACTCGCCATGATATGAAGGATATTGCAGTGGAAATTGACAATCTTCGTATTCCAGCGAAAGGCTCTTTTACCTTGCCAAAGGATGAGAGTATGATATTGCCATTCAATATGCCGATGGGGAGCATCAACTTGAAGTATGCCACTGCGCAACCTCTGATGAAAATCAATGACAATGGGGTAGAGCACTATATCTTCTTTGCGCCAGACGGGATGCAGCCTGAGTATCTTTTTGATGCAGCGACGATAAAGGGCAATGCGTTGAGAAAGGTGAAGAGCGGATTGGGTAGTACTTTCGCTGTCATCGGTAAGGATGGAAAGAAGGTAAAAGTGACAACCTTGACCCACGCCCAAGCATTGGATGCCATGAAGGTGGATGGTAAGCTGCTTATCACCAAGGCTACTGTGTTGCCTACCCAAGAAGGCGTGACTTTGCAACAGCTTTCTAATCCTACATTCTCATACGTGCTTTATCCTTCTGTTAAAGGCTGGAAAGAACAGAAGAAGAGTGTGGAGGCTGTTAATCCTCAGTGCGATGTCACTCGTGTAGGAACTCGTCGTATGAGTGTTCATTTCCGTGGTGATAGCATACAAGCTCCACAAGTACATGAGTATTTCATGAAAGTCGATTATGTGGGTGATGTGGCAATGGCATTCTTGCATGGCAGAATGGTGCAGGATGAGTTCTGGCATGGCACTCCTTGGATGATTGGTTTGAACCGTCATCAAGAAAAGATGAAGACGGATGACATGTCGTTCTATTTCCGTCCGATTAACAAGGGACATGAATGTTTGCAGGATTTGCCTCGTGAGGTACTTCCTGACTTTAGCAAGGGTGACCAAGTGCTCGACATCAAGGGCGTTAGAATCATTCCACAGTATCAAGTGAAACTATAACAGCTGTTTTCGTCAGTTTGTAACTATCAACTATTCTTTATTGAATCCATCAGAAGATAATCCATTTTCTGATGGATTTTTTCTATTTTGCGTTTGCTATATTTTCCTTAATTTTGCAACCGTAAACAACAATCATTTATTAACTAAAAGTTTAAAACAATGAAGAAATTATTACTCTTAGGAATGATGCTCGTTGGTGGCATCGCATCTTGGGCAGGAACGGCACCTGCAGGTACGGACATTTATACTACGGATGGCTACAAGGCTACCGTGTTGGAGGATGGAACGGTTGCCATTACTTGGATATACAATGAAGGTGACGTGACTATTCCTGCCGAGGTGACGGATAAGGCGAAAGAGTCAACAGGTACTTATACTGTGTCGAAGGTAGGTACGACCTGGACTATCTGTGATAATGGAAAGATTGACAACTTGGTGTTGAGCGAGGGCATTACCTCTGTCGGTCAATCTGCATTCTGGGGTATCACCAGTATGAAGACACTTACGCTTCCTTCCACATTGACCAAGATAGAGAGCTATGCCTTTGGTGATGCAACAGGATTGGAACAGATGGTTTGTGCGTCTCAAACTCCCCCTGCTTTGGGAGATGATGTCTTCAAGACTTCGGCTACTGGCATGGACTGGAATTATATCGGTCAGCATTGCAAGTTGGTTGTACCAGAGGGGAGCAAGGATAAGTATCAGGCAAGTGAGCCTTGGACTTATTGGAATACATTCGAGAATGTGGAGGAAAGTTCTCTCACATCAATATCTTCTCCTGTAAAATCTAACTTGGAAAAAGGAAAGGTTGGTTGCTATACTCTCAATGGAGTGAAAGCATCGGGTGATAAGACAAAACTTCCTAAGGGAATTTATGTCATCAATGGTAGAAAGATACTTGTAAGATAATCGAAGCGAAGTGTTTGTGAGTTAATATAAGTAGAGTTACGTCCTGTAAGTGTAAAAGCAAAATAATATTCGATGCTTTTCTCTTACAGGACGTTTTTTATGTTCTATTTCAGTCTTTCTGATACTTCTCTGTTTCCCTGTATTTCTTAGGAGAGATTCCTACGGTTTTGGTGAATAGGCGAGAGAAATAATATGAATCGTCTATTCCCACTTTATAACTAATCTGGTTGATTTTCATATCCGTAGTGTCCAACAACTCGCATGCTTTCTTGATTTTCAGCATGTTGAAGTAGCTGAGTGGGCTATGGCCAGTGCTACTCTTGAAAATGGCAGAGAAATGAGAGACGGAATAACCTGTGTATTGGGCTATGTCTTGCAGGCTAATCTGTCGTTCCACATTTTCTTCCATGAATTTCAAGGAGGCATTGATGATGGTCTGCGTTTCTCCTTCGTTTTGTTTCTCTTTCTTGTGATACTTTCTGTAAAGTGGCAAGTAGCGCAAAGATCCGAGATAAAAATGCAACATGGAAGTGGTATATCGTAAGTTCTCTATCGTATAACCATCTGATAATGTCAAGAATATATCTTCAAAGATATTGTTGCGGTCTGCGATTCTTGAATTGCTGTTGGTAGATACAGTGATAGGACTTTCTGCACCTTCGGCATAGTAATTGGCAAGTTTCCCACGGAAATGAATCCAGTAGATAGTCCAAGGGTCGTTGTTGTTGGAGGCATACGCATGAGGTGTCATGGCAGGCAAAATGAAGTACTGGTTGGCTTTTACTTCATATTGCTTGCCATTGATGCTATATTTACCACTTCCTTTCACGCAATAGATGAGAACGCATTGGTCTATGGGCTGCGTGCGCTCTCTGTAATGGTAAGTGGCATGTGGGTAATACCCTATGTCCGTGATATGCAAGGTTCTTAGCACAGGGTCTTCCTTTGCTAAGTTTAATATCATTTCAGGCATGATGAGCGAACGCTCGCCCTTGAATCCGTCTTTTATCTTTAGGTTGTCCATTGCTTTTAGTTGTTGTCTTGTTATGTGCAAAGGTACAATTTTTTCTTTAGAATAAGGAAAAGTTTGGCAGAAAAGTAAGAGAAAAAGTATTTTCTATAGGATGAAGTCTTAGTTCGTAAGTTTTGAATCTATGTTCATAAGTTTTGAACTTACATTCAAAAGTTCTGAATACAAGTTCAAAACTACTGAACATAGATTTCTTAGGGATAAAAGATGATTATCTATAGGGAAAGAAGTATTTTCCTATAGGATAAGCAGAATTTTAGATAAACAAGTTGCCAATCTGGAATACAAGTGCCGATACTACCCAAGCCAAGAGCGTGGTGTAGCCTGCGGCGAAGCCTGCCCATTTCCAACTTCCTGTCTCCCCCTTGATAGCAGCGATCGTAGCGATGCAAGGGAAGTAGAGGAGGACGAAGAGGAGGAAACAATAGGCGGTGAGCGTTGCCTTGGAAGCAGCCTCGGCATCGCTATAGCCGTATGTTTTCTTCAAGTCGCCTGTCATCTGTTTCTTCAGAAGTTCATACTTGCCGTCCTCGTCATTATAGTCTTGGTCGTCTCCGAAGCTGTCGTTGTTGCTGTAGAGTACGCCCATTGTCGAGGCTACAATCTCCTTGGCACCCACGCCGGAAATCAAACCGACATCCAGTTTCCAGTCGAAACCTTGTGGGGTGAAGATCGGTTCGATGGTCTTGCCTATGCGGCCGATATAGCTCTGTTCCTGTTGGGCTTGGTTGTCAAGTTCCTCGTTGTGAGGGAAGTAGCCGAGTGCCCAAACGATGATGCTGGCCACGAGGATGATACCTCCCATCTTTTTTAAGTACTGCTTACCTTTCTCCCATGTGTGGCGACCAATCGCCTTCCAGGTAGGGAAACGGTAAGGAGGAAGCTCCATGACAAAAGGCGTGTCTTCTCCCTTCACCACGAAGCTCGCAAAGATGCGGCTCATAATCACTGCCATCACAATGCCAATGAGGTAGAGGGAAATCATGACGAGGGAACGATATTGCAAGGCAAAGAATGTACCGATGACCATGATGTAGATAGGTAAGCGAGCCGAACAACTCATCATTGGTAGAATGAGCATGGTAATCAAGCGTGAGCGATGGCTTTCGATGGTTCTTGTTGCCATCACTGCAGGTACGTTACATCCGAATCCCATGATGAGCGGAATGAACGATTTGCCATGCAAGCCCATCTTGTGCATGAGTTTGTCCATGATGAAGGCTGCGCGGGCCATGTATCCAGAATCCTCCATATAGGATATGAAGAAGTAAAGGATGAGAATCTGGGGCAGGAACACGATCACGGCTCCTACACCACCGATGACACCATCCACGAGCATATCCTTGACGGGGCCTTCGGGCATCGTGGAACTAATCCATTCACCGAGCCAGGCTACACCGGCCTCTATCCATCCCTTAGGTATCTCACCTAATACGAAAGTGGCGGAGAACATGATAAACAACAAGAGGATGAAGATAGGGAAACCAACGTATTTATTGGTTATTACGCTGTCGATGAGGTGAGTTACTTGGTAGGTATCTTTTGCATTACCTGTTTCGTAACCAGCCTCTTCCAATGCACCGTGGATAAAGCCATACTTGGCATCCATGATGGCAGTCTCGCTGTCTTCGAGCGTCTCCTCCTTCACACGCTTGGCAGCCTCGTCGCGGGCAGCGAAGATTTCCTTTGCCGTATTAAACTGGCTTACATACTCTTCTGCATCTTTGTCGTTTTCCAAGAGCTTGATGGAGAGGTATCGGGTGGAGTAGCGTTGGCGGATGGAATCATCAGCCTTCAGGTACTTTTGGATATGTTCGATGCCATGCTCTATCTCGTGACCATGGTTGATGTGGATATGTCGGTAGTGGGGATTGGTGTCCTCCTTGGTCTCATATAGATTGATGATGGTGTCGAAGAGTTTATCTACACCACGCCCTGTCGTGAAGACCGTTGGAATCATGGAAAGACCGAAGAGCTCGCCGAGTTTGTCGTAGTTGATGTTGTCGCCACGTTTCTCGGTCTCGTCAAACATATTGAGGGCACAAACCATACGGATGTGCATGTCTATCAACTGGGTGGTGAGATAGAGGTTGCGTTCCAGGTTGCTGGTGTCGAGCACGTTGATGACTATATCAGGAGTATGCTCCACGAGTTGCTTGCGAACATATAGCTCTTCTGGAGAATAAGCGGATAGGGAATAGGTGCCAGGAAGATCGACCAAGTTGAAGTGATAACCTTTGTACTCAGCTTCGCCCACCTTGGCATCTACGGTGACACCACTATAGTTGCCCACTCGTTCATGCGCACCCGATGCAAAGTTGAAGAGGGAAGTCTTGCCACAGTTAGGATTACCTACCAATGCCACGTTGATGACGTGGTGCAGGCGTTCAGCCTCTTTCTCGGCAACGAGCATTTTGTCACCAAGAGCTTGTTCGTCAGCCTCGGTATTGACAACGATTTGTGAATCTTTTACTTGGTTGATTCCTTCATTGTTAGCCTTGTTGAGTGCTTCGTCGTTTTCTGCCTCGTTGAGCGAAACTACCTCGATATGATCAGCTTCGCTATGACGGAGCGACACCTCATAGCCCATGATTTTATATTTCACAGGATCTTGGAGTGGAGCGTTGAGAAGTACATCGACCTTCTTGCCCTTGATGAATCCCATCTCGATGACTCTCTTGCGGAAACCACCGTGACCGAAAACTTTGACGATAACGCCACTTTCACCTGTTTTGAGTTCTGATAATTTCATATTCTGAGTTTTTCTTTTCGACTGCAAAATTACTAATAATAATTTGCAACTTAGTGGCAATGGACTTATTATACACAAAAATACCTAGAAATGATGATTGAATCACCAAGCCTAGGTATTCTAGTCATTATTTATGATGATGTCTCCTATACCTTAATTATATATAGGGCGATACATCTGTTCGTTGTGATTACAAGTTTCTGCCGTGGCAGTTTTTGAACTTCTTGCCACTGCCGCATGGGCATGGGTCGTTAGGACGTGGCATACGTTCTGCACGGTATGGAGTGCGATTAACCTCGCTGGCTCCCTCGCGGGTGTCTTGATGAGCTGCAGCTTGTTGGGCTGCACGCTCAGCACGTTCACGCTCAGCGTCAATGTCAACTTTGCTCTCAACGTAGTTCTGTTGGCTGCGCTGCTCAGGAGCGGCTTCCTGAACAGGCTGCTGTTCCATTACAGGAATCTGTCCACGCATCAAGATGCTGGTAATGCGGTCGTTCATCTCATTGATCATCGCATCCCAAACCTTAGCACTCTCAAGCTTGAAGATCAACAATGGGTCTTTCTGCTCGTAGCTGGCGTTCTGTACAGAGTGGCGAAGTTCGTCGAGCTGACGAAGGTTCTCCTTCCAGTCATCATCGATGATGTGGAGAATGATGCTCTTCTCAAATTCCTTGACCACGCTCTTAGCCTCACTCTCGTAAGCCTCCTTGAGGTTGCAAGGGATGTTGTACATGCGCTTGCCGTCGGTAACAGGTACCATGATGCGCTCAAATACTCCACCTTGGTTCTCATAAACCTGTTTGATGATAGGGTAGGCTGTGGCCTGGATGCGGTCGGTCTTGCGCTTGAAGGCTGCCATAGCCTCTTGGAAACCACGCTCTGCCAAATCCTCACGCTTGCCAGACTCATACTCTTCTACTGTGAAAGGAATCTCCATGGCGAGAATCTTTAAGAACTCTTCCTTGGCTCCCTCGAAGTCATTGTTGTTGATGATATTCAACACACGGTCCCAAATGATATTGGTAATATCCATACCGATACGTTCACCCATCAAGGCGTGACGACGCTTCTCGTAGATAACGGTACGCTGACGGTTCATCACATCATCGTACTCCAAGAGGTGCTTACGAATACCGAAGTTGTTCTCCTCGACCTTACGCTGGGCACGCTCGATGCTCTTGCTGATCATAGGACTCTCGATACGCTCGCCATCCTCGAAACCGAGACGATCCATTACCTTGGCGATGCGCTCTGATGCAAACAGACGCATCAACTTATCTTCCAACGATACATAGAATACAGAAGAACCTGGGTCACCTTGACGACCAGCACGACCACGGAGCTGGCGATCGACACGGCGGCTCTCGTGACGCTCTGTACCGATGATGGCGAGACCACCAGCTGCCTTTACCTCAGGAGTCAGTTTTATATCGGTACCACGACCAGCCATGTTGGTGGCGATGGTTACGGCACCCTTGCCATTGGTAGAGCGACCAGCCTCGGCAACAATCTGAGCCTCCTGTTGGTGCAACTTAGCGTTCAATACATTATGAGGAATGTTGCGCATCTTCAACATCTTGCTCAACAACTCGGAAATCTCAACGGATGTAGTACCTACCAAGACTGGGCGGCCAGCGTTGCGCATCTCCTCGATCTCGTCGATGACAGCACGATATTTCTCACGAGCGGTCTTATAGACACGGTCGTCCATATCCTTACGGGCAATAGGACGATTGGTTGGAATCTCCACAACATCGAGTTTGTAGATGTCCCAGAACTCACCAGCCTCTGTGCTAGCTGTACCAGTCATACCAGAGAGCTTGTGGTACATACGGAAGTAGTTCTGGAGTGTAATTGTAGCGAAGGTCTGTGTGGCTGCCTCTACCTTTACATGCTCCTTAGCCTCAATAGCTTGGTGCAAACCGTCGCTCCAACGGCGACCATCCATGATACGGCCCGTCTGCTCATCGACAATCTTTACCTCACCATCCATGACAACGTACTCGTCGTCCTTGTTAAACATGGTGTAAGCCTTCAAGAGTTGTTGTAAGGTATGGACACGCTCGCTCTGTACACCGTAGTGGGCAAGGAGTTCGTCTTTCTTGTCCAGACGAGCTTGGTCGTCCAAGTCGGTGCGAGCTTCCAACTCGCTCATCTCAGTAGTGATGTCAGGCAACACGAACAGTTCCTTGTCGTTTACCTGTTTGGCCAACCAGTCTGTACCCTTGTCGGTCAGGTCGGCAGAGTTCAATTTCTCATCTACCACAAAGTATAGCGGTTCTACAGCCTTAGGCATCTCACGGTTGTTGTTGGCCATATAATACTCTTCGGTCTTCAACATACCAGCCTTGATACCTTCCTCGGAGAGGTACTTAATCAACGGCTTGTTCTTAGGAAGAGCCTTGTAAGAGCGATAGAGAGCCAAGAAACCAGCGTCGATCAACTCTTGGTTCTTGGTCTTGGTGCCCTCGCCAATCTTCTGCTTGGCCTCGGCGAGCAACTCGGTAGCCTGCTTGCGCTGTACCTCGTAGAGACGCTCTACCAATGGCTGGTACTGCTCGAACATCTGGTCGTCGCCCTTTGGAATAGGACCAGATATAATAAGAGGTGTACGGGCATCGTCAATCAGCACGGAGTCAACCTCATCGACGATGGCGTAATTGTGCTGGCGCTGTACCAAGTCGGCTGGGCTGGTAGCCATGTTGTCACGCAAGTAGTCGAAGCCAAACTCATTGTTGGTACCGAAGGTGATGTCGGCCATGTAAGCCTTGCGGCGAGCATCTGAATTAGGGCGGTGCTTGTCGATGCAATCTACCGAGAGACCGTTGAACATATAGAGAGGCCCCATCCACTCGGAGTCACGCTTTGCCAAGTAGTCGTTGACGGTAACGACGTGAACACCATTGCCTGTCAATGCGTTCAAGAATACAGGACAGGTACCCACGAGGGTCTTACCTTCACCCGTAGCCATCTCGGCAATCTTACCTTGGTGAAGAACGGTACCACCGAAGAGCTGAACGTCATAGTGGACCATTTCCCACTTGAGGTCGTTGCCACCTGCAGTCCAATGGTTGTGGTAGATAGCCTTGTCGCCATCAATCGTGATGAAGTCGTTCTTTGGGTCTGCTGCCAACTCACGGTCGAAGTCTGTTGCTGTAACAATGGTCTCCTCGTTCTCTGCGAAACGGCGGGCAGTGTCCTTGACAATGCTGAATGCAATAGGAAGTACCTCGTTGAGAGCAACCTCGTACTTGTCGAGGGCTTCTTTCTCCAACTTGTCTATTTGGTTGAAGATACCTTCACGTTCGTCGATAGGAGTATCTTCGATTTTTGCCTTGAGTTCAGCAATCTTTGCTTTCTCCTCGTTAGCGTACTCTTGTACGTACTTTTGAATTTCTTTTGTCTTAGCACGAAGTTCATCGTTGCTCAACGCCTTGATGTTAGGGTACTCAGCCTTGATTTTCTCTACGATAGGCTGAATCAACTTCATGTCACGAGTTGACTTGTTGCCGAACAACGACTGAAGAATTTTGTTAAAGTTCATTGTTGTATTTATTTTTTATTATTATTCGATGATGTAGCTTTGTAATAGGGCAAGTCGCCCCCTTTGGCGGCATGCTTCCTTGGCTAAAAGGGCTGCCATACCTTAATTCGTTGCAAAATTACAAAAAATATCTGTAAATCAGCAAGAAAACGTTAAAAATTAGGCCCTCGAATAACAATACTGCCGTATGGAGCCTTATATTTGTGCTCAATGACGGGATGAAAACAAATATATGAATGGTTTTCTGTCAGAATGTCAGATGTTTCTACAGACAAAATTGCCGATGTCAAGAAATGATGCTCGGAAATAGATTCTTCCTCGGATGCTTCCTTGATGGCCTTGATGACGCAAAGGATGTCTTCTTCCAGGGCTTTTGCCTCTGGCTGCTGAATGAATTCGTCGTAGGATATATCCGTCAGCGCAAACTTCAGTGCTTGCTGAAAAGTCTGCGCTTCCATGCCAGTTGCCGCAAGGGCAACCAAGAGGGCTGTGATATATCTATTTACTAACATTCCGTAGTTCTTGATTTCTTAACTCGTAGTTTCTTGATACAGAATACTACTTTTTCTTATGATTAAAAAGTTTGAGGTCGTAGCTGGCTGACCTTAATGCGTACCTTGTCAGCAAAGAGAGTGCCAAAATAACCATTCCCTCTGCATAGTCCTGCCAAATTTGCATGAATAATGACAAGACAAGTAAAAATCCCCATACATTGTAATACCAGTGGAATCTTCCCTTTCTGGCTTTCTTGGCGACTTGCCATACAAAGAATAGGTTGAGTGGGTTGAATATCAGCATTTGGAAGTTGACTTGTACCGTCGGATGCTGGGAGAATACCATCGCCAAGAGTACCAGGCCCAGTAAGCCTGTAGCGAGCAGCAGGATGGTGTCCAACCACCAAAGGTTCTTTTTTCTTCGGAATTCTACCAAACTTACCAGGATGACAATGAAGGCAATGCTGCCTGCTGCCATTCGCGGAGTGATGCTTTCTGCTTCTGTGACCCTGGTTTGCGGAGAGACTATATAATAGGTACTATCTACTAATTTGATGTAGTTCTGTGAAAGTGGTGGCGTCTCCATGATGGTTTGCTGGCGTGCTGTGTCTTTTCTTGCTTCGGTGGCGAAGTCCTTGCACAGGTTGACAGGCAGAAATTCCCATTCTTTCTTATTGATTGGTCTGTCTGCCATATACCCCAGGAGAAGGTCGTTGCCAAAACGAGCCCATCGGTGGCTTTCGTTCCAACGATGAATCTCAGTTCTGTATGTGGACTGCGCATCCACATTCTTGAAGTTGGTGGCATGAGTGCCAAGGTTGCTTGTTATCATGGTGCGAGCCCTGATTGTACAATTGTCGAAGAAGAAATTGTAACGATAAGTGCGATTCTCGGTTTGGTAATTCCTGTCGATGGCTTGCATGATTTTCCATTTCTCATCTCTTGTCAGAACGAGACGTTGCTGGAGCACCCATCTTCCTTCGGCTGAATATTCGGCGATAAAGTCGCTCATGGGGAATATGCCGATCTGGTAATCCGTTAGTCCGAAGACAAAACGGAGAATGAAATAGTCTTGGCTGAAAGAGAACATGCCCCAATTGACGGCAAGGTCATTTCCATGAGCATGGTCTTCGATGCGCAAGGCAGTGTGGCCATAGAAAGACCACACCTCCTCGCCTGGTCCACAAGTCAACAAGGAGATATCTACGGAGTCAAGCCACGCTGGGGTTGCGGGAAGGGTACGAGTATTCGACGCAGAAGAATCAGTGCTAGGATAGCCTGGATTCTCCTGTGCCTTGGCTGTAGTCGTTAAAATGATTAACAAAACAGCCCAAAAAGCCCGAAAAATATGTTTAAAACGTTTCACGATGCAAAAATACCTTATTATTTTGGATTATCCTTCTTTTTTCTCGATTTTTTTCAATACTTTTGCACTCTGAATATAAATTTGAATGATAATTATCAATGAGAAAGCTTATTTTAGCAACCCTTTTGTTGGGGTCGGCTCTTTCGATTAATGCCCAAAGTGGTACTAATTCTCCATACAGCCAGTATGGTTTAGGCGTGTTGTCTGACCAAACTTCTGGTTTCAATCGTGGCATGAATGGGGTTGGTATTGGTTTTCATGAGCATAACCAAGTCAACTACCTCAACCCTGCATCTTATTCTTCGATAGACTCTTTGTCTTTTATCCTTGATGCGGGTATATCTGGCCAAATTACAAACTTTGAGGAGAATGGCGTCAAGAAGAATGCCAAAAACTCAAACTTTGAATATGTGGTGGCAGGACTTCGACTGCTGAAGCATGTAGGTGTCAGCTTTGGTGTCTTGCCATTTACCAATGTGGGGTACAACTATTCGTCAACCTCCAAAGTGGGCAATGTGTTCTCCGACGCTACCCATACGACGACTTACAATGGTGAGGGTGGCTTGCATCAGGCTTATTTGGGTGCCGGTTGGTCTCCTTTCAAGGGATTCTCTTTGGGTGCGAACATTTCTTATCTTTGGGGTGACTATAATAGGACCGTGTATGACACGAAGAGTGTGACAGACTCCCGGACTGATACCCGATTGTATTCAGCCGAGGTTAGAAGTTATAAATTGGATTTGGGTGTGCAATATACGGCACAAGTCACAAAGAAAGATTGGGTAACTCTGGGTGTGACTTATACTCCGGGGCATGGACTTGGGGCATCCGCCGATATGATGGAATATGGCACAAATTCTGATACAACCTCCTATTCCGTTCCAGACGCTTTGAAGATTCCTGACATGTATGGCGCAGGCTTGATGTGGAATCACAATAATCAATTAAAGGTAGGGATAGACTATACCTTGCAGAAATGGGGAAGCTTGGAATCTCCTGTGTTTGACGGTTCTGCTAAAGGTTATTCTTTGCAGAAAGGGCTTTATTCCGACCGCTCGAAGTTCAATCTTGGTATGCAGTATTGCTATGGCGAGAATAGCAGAGGCTTCTTCAAGCGAGTGAAATATCGTGCAGGTGTAAGCTATGCTACTCCTTATGTGAAAGTAAACGGACTTGATGGACCAAAGGAACTTTCTGTGAGCGCAGGTTTTGGCATTCCTATCATGAATAATTACAATCACCGTTCCTTCCTGAACATCAGCGGCCAGTGGGTGAAGAGTTCTGCCAAGGACTTGATCAAAGAGAATACTTTCCGTCTCAACATTGGGTTTACATTCAATGAGGAATGGTTCAGAAAGTGGAGGATGAGATAATTCTTCTTATATTATATTAATGTATAGGCTTAGAAACGTATTTTTCGGAAGTGCGCTATTCTTGTCCTTGGCGGCCTGCCAGGAACAAGTGGAGCATACTGCGCCTGCCATTTTGGCTCGTGATTCGGTGGCAATGATGACATCGTATGGGGTGAACACGCTCATCAGCGACTCTGGCATGATGAAATATCGTATTGTGACAGAACGCTGGGAGGTGAATTCCAACAGGAATCCTTCCCGCTGGATCTTTGACAAAGGTATTCTCTTGGAGCAGTTCGACGAGAAATTCCATATCAATAGTTATATTCAGAGTGATACGGCTTATTACTTTGACCAACAGAAGATTTGGAAACTCTATGGGCGAGTTCGTGTCTTGACCAAGGATGGGCTTCGCTTTACGAGTGAGCAACTTACTTGGGATCAGAATAAGCACGAACTTTCTAGTGATGTGTTTAGTAAATTGGTCACTCCGGAGAGGACGCTTCAGGGATCCCATTTCTGGAGCGATGAGAAAATGACGAGATACTTTGTGAGTAATTCTAAGGGTAGTTTCGAGAAGGGTGATCTGACAGGAACTCAAGGTGACACATTGAGTGCCCAGCCTGATTCTGTAAAGCAAAACGTTCGTCCGCAGGCTACACCGAGAAGTGCTACAAACAATAGTATTCCGCTTATGCACTAATAAAGGAGGTAAAGTGAATCATGGAACAAGTAGGAGTTAGTCTCATTGTCGGCATCTTGGTTACGATGGTCTTCTCTGCATTCTTTAGTGGAATGGAGATAGCCTTTGTGTCTTCCAATCGTATGCTGGCAGAAATGGATAAAGAGAAGAATGGGCTGACACAGCGTCTGTTGTCTCTGTTTTATGCCCATCCTAATGGCTTTGTGAGCACAATGCTCGTTGGCAACAACATAGCGTTGGTGATCTATGGTATTTTGATAGCTCGTTTGTTTGACAATACGATTTTTGTGGGCATGGATGCCGCTTTCACGGTGCCGGCAGATACCGTGTTGTCAACACTCATAGTGCTCTTTACGGGCGAGTTCTTGCCAAAGACGCTTTTCAAGGCAAATCCTAATCGTCTGTTGGCTCTATTCAGTCCTTTGGCATACCTTTGTTATGTCTTGTTGTGGCCTATCAGCAAGTTTAGCACCTTCTTGAGCAAGATTCTTTTGAAGATGGTGGGTGTCAAAATGGATGCAGAGACGGAGGACGAGGGATTCTCGAAGATAGACTTGGATTATCTTGTACAGTCTAGTATAGATAATGCGGAGAAGGATTCCGACATCAATGACGAGGTGAAAATCTTTCAGAATGCTTTGGATTTCTCGGATACCAAAGTGCGTGATTGTATGGTGCCTCGTACCGAGATTCAGGCGGTGGATGTGGACGCGACGCTCGATGAGTTGCGGCAGAAATTTGTGGAGAGCGGCAACTCTAAGCTTATCGTTTATCGTGAGGACATAGACCATATCGAGGGTTATATCCATAGCTCGGAGTTGTTTAGGAATCCAAAAAGATGGCAGGAGCATGTGCGTACCCTTCCTTTTGTGCCGGAGACTATGCAAGCTCAAAAACTGATGCAGATATTCTTGCAACAGAAGAAAACTTTGGGTGTGGTCGTCGATGAGTTTGGTGGCACTAGTGGACTGGTGAGCTTGGAGGATATCGTAGAGGAAATCTTTGGTGATATAGAAGACGAGCATGACGCTACCAAGTACGTGGCAAGGCAAACCCCGGAAGGCGATTATGTGTTGTCGGCTCGCTTGGAGATAGACAAGGTAAATGAAAAGTTTGGCTTGGACTTGCCTGAGAGCGACGAGTACATGACTATCGGTGGGTTGATATTGCATGAGTATCAAAGTTTTCCAAAACTGAACGAGGTTATCAAGTTTGGCAAATATGAGTTTAAAATCATCAAATCGACTTCTCGTAAGATCGAACTTGTACGTTTGCATATCATGTAAGATAACATTGTGAAATATTGGCAAAAAGCACTTATAATCAACTGTAAGTGCTTTTTTTATTTGTGTTTTAGCTGTTTTTGGCATGCTAAGCCAAAAAAGACAGCAAAAAATTCCCTTATTTCCGATTTTCTTTGTATTTTTGCAAACAATTGGCTGCATTTCACTATTCTATAAGGTGAAAAGGAGTCTATAGTAAGGAAAATAAAATAAAAATAAAATAAAAATAAAAACGTAATGGCAGCATTAGGAACAATTCGAAAAAGAGGCGTAATCCTGGTATGTATTATCAGTTTCGGCCTTTTTGCATTCATTGCCGAGGAAGCATTCCGTTCTTGTGATTCTGCAAAGAACAATGAACGACAGCAAATCGGTGAAGTCTTAGGTGAGAAAATCAACGTGCAAGATTTCCAAAAGCTCGTTGATGAATACACAGAAGTGATTAAAATGCAGCAGGGACAAGACAATCTCCCTGAGGAGCAGATGAACCAAGTCAAGGATATGGTTTGGAACACCTACATCCAGAACAAGATTGTCGCTCACGAGGCAGAGAAGTTGGGGCTTACTGTTACAGACGCAGAACTTCAGGACATCTTGAAGACAGGTACCAACCCAATGCTTTCCCAAACACCTTTTGTCAATCAGCAAACCGGTCGCTTTGATGTGGCTTCTTTGCAGAAGTTCTTGGCCGACTACAAGGCACAGAAGGCTAATCCTTCTGCTAATGGTCAGATGATGGAGCAATATACCAAGATTTACAATTATTGGTCTTTCATCGAGAAGACTCTTCGCCAGCAGACTTTGGCTCAGAAGTATCAGTCTCTCTTGGTTCATTGCTTCCTTTCAAATAAAGTGGAGGCTAAGATGGCTTTCAAGGAGGAGAATGAGGAGAGCAAGATTCAGTTGGCTGCTTTCCCTTATTCTGACATCCAGGATGATAAAGTACAGGTGTCAGAGAGCGAGTTGAAGGCTAAGTATGATGAGATGAAGGCTCGTTTCAAGCAGCCTGTCGAGAGTCGTGATATCAAGTTTGTTGATATTCAGGTATCTGCTTCACAGGCTGACCGTGCGGCACTTAACAAGGATTTTGCCGGTTATCAGACCCAATTGGCTGCAGCAGCGGATCCAACAGAGATTGTACGCAAAGCTAGCTCTCAGGTTGCTTATCTGGGTATTCCTGTAGGTAAGGATGCTTTCCCATCAGATGTTGCGTCACAGTTGGATTCAATGGCTGTAGGTGCTACAAGTGCAGTGAAGGCCAATGCTTCTGACAATACATTGAATATTGTTAAGTTGATTAACAAGCAGCAGTTGCCTGATTCAGTGCAATATCGTGTTATCCAGGTAGCGGCAGCTTCTGTTGCTGAGGCTAAGACTAAGGCTGATTCTATCAATGGGGCTATCGCTGGAGGTGCGGATTTCGAGGCTATCGCCAAGAAGTATGGTCAGACAGGTGAGAAGGCTTGGATGACAACTCGTCAGTATGAGTTTGCTCAGACGATGGATAAGGACAACAAGGCGTTCATCAATGCTTTGAATACTCAGGCAGTGAATGCTACTTCTGAACTTCAGTTGGGTCAAGGTTACGTAATCCTTCAGGTTTGCGACCGCAAGGCTATGGTAGAGAAATATACAGCAGCGGTTATCAAGAAGACTATTGATTTCTCTCAGGGTACTTATCGTGAGGCATACAATAAGTTCTCTAGTTTTGTAAGTGCCAATCAAACGGCAGACGAAATCGCTAAGAATGCAGCTAAGAGTGGTTATAATGTGCAAGAGTTGAAGGATCTGACAACTTCTACCCATTATGTAGCCAATATCCATTCTACTCGTGAGGCATTGAAGTGGATCTTCGATGCTAAAGAGGGGGCTGTTTCTCCTTTGTATGAATGTGGCGACAACGACCACTTGTTGGTTGTGGTTCTTGACAAGATTAACCGTATTGGTTTCCGTGGTTTGGATGATGCTCAGGTTAAGGAAATGGTGAAGGCAGAGGTTGTCAAGGACAAGAAGGCAGAGATGATTTTGGCTAAGGTGAATGGTGTTAAGAATGTTGCTGGTGCTAAGGCTAAGGGAGCTAAGGTTTCCGAGGTAAATCAGATCACATTTGCCGCTCCTGTGTTTATCGCTGCAACGGGTGCTAGTGAGCCTGCTCTCTCAGGTGCTGTTTCTGCTACCAAGAAGGGCGCTTTCTCTGCTCATGCAGTTAAGGGTAATGCAGGTGTTTATCTCTTCCAGGTTACTGGCAAGTCTAATCGTCCAGTTAAGTTCGATGAGAAATCTCAGGAGCAGAAGAGCCGTCAGAAGTCTATGCAGTATGCCGGTAACTTCATGAATGAGCTTTATCTCAATGCAAAGGTAGTAGATAATCGTTACCTCTTCTTCTAATCAGAGTATATTTGTACTAAACATAAAAAAGCGTGATTCCCATTTCGGAATCACGCTTTTTTATGTAGTTTGTATTTCTGGGATTACTTAACCGAAGTTCCACCAATGCTTTTTCTTCGGTGTTTCTTGTTCGATTCCCATACTTTCTTTGATGAGAGTTCTGTAGTTTTTCCCTTGGCTTATTATCTGATAGATTTGCCCCCAGTCGGGGAGACCGCCAATGTTGCGGTCATCTATAAAATAATCTGCCTTAATCTTGCGGGAAAAATGGTTGTTGCACTCTTCTTTCTCTTCGGGATAATCTTTGTTGACTGCCCAGAATTCCACACCTCTTTCCTTGCACCAATCTACCGCTTCCTGAAGGAGCTGTCCTTCGCGGACGCTCCACAGGATTAAGCGATGACGATCTTTTATCAACATTTTTAATGTGTCGATGGCAAAAGGTATCTCTGTGCCGATTTTGGGATATTCATGAGTTACGATAGTGCCATCAAAATCTACTGCTATTGTTGCCATTTATACCTTATTTTTTTACACTGTCATCATTTGCGTCACTATAGTGACTATTGCTGTAGTTGCCATAGACACCATATGTGCCGTAGCTGCCGTATGAACCATAACTATTGTAGCCGTACTTGCCGTTTCCATAGCCATATTTTCCATACTTGCCATATCTGCCGTAGCCATAGTAGTAACCGTACTTCTTCTTAGATAAGTCAACGCCATTCAGTACCATGCACATATTGGGCAACTTCTTCTCGATGCTCAAACTGTTGATGAGGCCGAAGCTAGACTTAGCGGTAAAGTCGGCACGGCATACATATACTGTAGCGTTAGAAACTCGTCCTAGAGCTAATGTATCTGTTACCAAGCCCACTGGGGCGGTATCAAGCAAGATATAGTCGTAGTGCTCCTTCAATGCCTCAATCGTGTCCTCAAGGCTTGCTCTTGTCACAAGTTCACCAGGGTTTGGTGGAACTGGGCCTGCCATCAATATGTCGAGATTGTCGTTGATGCCCGAAGGAACAATCTGTGCCTTGACGTCATTCCAATTTACATCGTCCTTGATGAGCAAGTTGGTGATGCCATGGTGATAGTCGTCAATCTCGAACAATTCCGCCAAACGTGGTTTGCGGATATCCAATCCTACGAGGATGACTTTCTTGCCCAGGAGGGCAAAGCTGATGGCGACATTGGATGCGATGAACGTCTTTCCTTCGCCAGATGTGGTAGAAGTGAACGTGATGACCTTGTCGTGTTCCTTGAGCAAGAACTGCAAGTTGGTGCGCAAGGTACGGAAAATTTCCTCCATGAGGTTGTTTTTGTTTTCGTGAACCACGATGTCGGCCTTGGTCTTTGCACGTGCACTGGCTATCGCTACGTCGGCAATGATAGGGAGCTTGGTCAATCTTGCCACGTCATTATGTCCTTCAATCTTGTAGCGGAAGAATTCGATCAAGAGGAGGATGCATGCTGGAACTGCCAAACCAAGAATAAAGGCAATCAACAAAACCATGGAGTTCTTGGGGCTGACTTTTCCTGCATAGACAGGGTTGTCGATCAATTTACCTTTGTCGGCTGTTGCAGCCAAAGAGATGGAGTTCTCCTCACGTTTCTGGAGCAACATCAGATACAAGCCAGACTTAACTTCTTGTTGGCGACCTATCTGAGTCAATATTCGCTCTTGCTCTGGGGTGTTTCCGATTTGCCCTTGGTATTTTCCTGCTTGTGCAGCAATACTGTTACGCTGAATGTTCAATCCAGATCGAGCTTGTACCATGGCACGCTTAATAGATGAATTCAAGTCGTCCAACTGTGCTGTAAGTGGTGTTACTGTAGGTGAACTTTCACTTGCGCTGTGCAATAACTGGTTTCGTTGCAAAGCAATGCGGTTGTATTCGTTGATCAATGAGGTGGCACTTGCATCATTCAAACCTACGTTTGAAGGGATAGGCTGGTGCTTGTTGCTTGGCTCATTCATGTATTTGGTCAATTCGTCAAGCAAGGCAACCTGCGTATTGGCTTCTGACAATTTTTGTGAATATTGGTCGGCATTGGCAACAGCTTGGCTTGCATTCATTTTTAGCTCAACCATATTGTTGCGCTTTTTGAAATTCTCTAGTTGGCCTTCCGTGTTGCCCAGCTCTGCGTTAATTTTTGCCAAACGTTGATTGATGAACTGTTCTGTACGAACAGCAATCTCATTCTTGTCCTCGTTGGCTTGGCGATTATAGACGATAGCCAACTGCTTTAAGTAGTCGATGGCTCTTTGTGGAATCTCGTCGTTGATGACAAGGTTGGTGATAGTAGTAGTCTTGGATGATTGGCTTACATTAAGGCTACCTACATATTTGCCTGCTGCGATTTCTGGTGCAATCATATAGGCTTTGAGTGATTCGCCGTCTCTCAACATATAATTGCCGTTTTGGGTGAATCTGACTACGCCTACACGGGTACCCAGTGTTGCAGGGAGTGATGAGAAGGTTTTGTCAATGCTTATAGCTCCAGGGTTATATGAATTGTCATCGATGGGGACAAAATAAGAACCTGTAACGTGATAGTTCTTTCCCTCACGCGTAATCTTGAAATTCATAGGGGCGTTGAGCTTCTTCAAGTGCTCCGCATCCATGTCGATGTTGATTTCTTGGTCACCATAGAGCGCATGATCCTTGATCTTTCCTTCATGCTTGTAGGTGACGTAGAGTTTCAAGTCATAGACAGCTTGTTGTGCAAGGGTTCTAGACTTCAAGATTTCCATCTCATTGTCGATACCATTAGAGTTGGAGATGATACCGAGGTTCGCAGAACTTTGGATAGAATTACCTCTGCGTCCTCCAGCATCGTCTCCTTTAATCAGAAGTTTGGCGGCTGCTTGATAGATCGGTGTCTCGTAGCGCAGGTAAATATGCGCTGCACCCATGCAGATGATGAGAGACAGGACGAACCATTTCCAGTTGAGGACAAGGGTCGTGTAAATCGCAGCAAAGTTAATGCTCGACTGCTCTTCACTTTCCTGGATACTCTCCAGTTCTAAATTCTTGTATTCTTCCATTATTGATGATTTTTTATGATTTTACCTTTTAATGTATATATAATAAGGTGTGTCGGATTACTCTCTAATCAGAAGTTTTATCTTTTTTCCTCGGCAAGTTCCATGAGGTATCGCCCATATTCGTTCTTGAGCATAGGTTTGGCAAGTTCCTTTAGTTGCTCCTTGTCAATCCATCCTTGTTTGTAGGCGATTTCTTCAAGGCAAGCAACCTTCAGCCCTTGTCTTTTCTCTATGACCTCTATGAATGTGCTGGCTTCCGACAGACTGTCATGGGTGCCGGTGTCTAGCCATGCGAATCCTCTTTGCAAGGTGCGAACTTTCAGTACTTTTTGGTTGAGATATGCTTGGTTGACAGAGGTGATTTCCAGCTCTCCACGTGCGCTAGGTTTGATGTTCTTGGCGATTTCAATGACACTGTTGGGGTAGAAATACAAGCCTACGACAGCGTAATTGCTCTTAGGATGCTCTGGCTTCTCTTCGATGCTCAGACAGTTGCCGTCCTTGTCAAACTCGGCAACGCCATAACGTTGCGGGTCGTTGACGTAGTAGCCAAAGACGCTAGCTGTTCCTTCGTTGGCGGCAGCGACACTTTCCTTCAAGAGACCTGTGAATCCAGCACCATAGAATATGTTGTCGCCTAAGACAAGGCATACGTTGTCATCGCCGATAAAGTTCTCGCCGATGATGAATGCTTGTGCAAGTCCATCGGGGGACGGCTGCTCTGCGTATTCGAAATGTACACCAAGTTCGCTTCCGTCTCCAAACAGACGGCGAAAACCTGGTAAGTCGAAAGGAGTTGATATAATCAGTATCTCCTTGATGCCAGCCAGCATCAATGCAGATACTGGGTAGTAAATCATTGGCTTATCGAAAATAGGAATCAGTTGTTTGCTGATGCCTTTGGTGATGGGGTAGAGGCGGGTGCCCGAACCTCCAGCTAATACGATACCTTTCATGTTACTTCTATAAATATTTATTGATCAATAATTTCTTAATTAAAAGTTAGTATGCGTTCTTATCTGGTATGATGATGCTTTTTGCCGTCAAATACATGATGTGGATGTCGAGCCAGAACGACCAGTTCTCGATATACCAGATGTCTCTCTTGATGCGTTCTTCCATCTGCCAGAGTTCTTTTGTCTCACCACGGTAGCCTGTCACTTGTGCCCATCCTGTAATGCCTGGTTTGGCAAAATGGCGAACCATGTATTTGTCGATGATGTTGCCATAGATTTCCGTATGGTGTAGCATGTGTGGACGTGGACCGACAATGCTCATGTCTCCTTTCAGTACGTTGAAGAACTGTGGAAACTCGTCGATGTTGGTCTTACGCATGAAGTTGCCGAAGGCGAATTTGCGTGGGTCATCCTTGGTAGCCTGGGCTGTGTCGGCATTGGCATTGACGTGCATGGAACGGAACTTGTAGCATTGGAACGTCTTGCCATTCAATCCTGTCCTAGCTTGTTTAAAGAAAAGCGGTCCTGGACTTTGCAATTTGATGATAATAGCTACGATAGGAATGATAGGGAGTAAACATAGGCATGCGATAGAACTGACAGCAAGATCAAATGCACGTTTGATAGTTCTGTTGCCTAATTTTGCAAGTGGCTCTTTGCGGTTTGTAAACACACTCTCCCCAAGGTACTGCTGTAAGGAGAGATGCAGTTTGTATTCGCCAAACTGTCGTGGCAAATAATAGAAGTGAATCACATTCTTGTCACAAAACTGCATGATTCTCACGATTCTTTTTGAAAAATCATGAGACAGGCAACAGAAGACATCCTCAATTTTGTTTGGGGTTCCTTTGATGGCATTGTTGATGGTATTGTCCATGACCTTGTCTAAGTCGGTCATGTTTCCTAGGTACTTCAATTTATCAGGGTCATTTCCTATTTTTGTGTCAGCATAATAGCCATATATGCGATAGCCGGCAGATGGGTCTTCCATCAAAGTGTTGTACATATCGATAATAGCTGGGTCGTTGCCTATGAACATGACCGTTTTGGAGTTCCTGCCTCTTGAACGGAAACATTTCAACAAGTATAACTCTATCATTCTTGATAGAATAAAACATATATATGAAATCAAGAATAAGTAAATAGAAAATCTTACAAAGTCGTATCCGCATTTAAACAAATATAACATTGTGAAGATGAAGCAAAACATTGTGGTCAGCACCAACTTAAGAGTTTGTGTCAAAATCTTTGGAAACTTAACTCTCCGAATATGGATGATGGTAGAGAAAAAACTCTCACCGATAAACAATGACGCATTAGCCACGAAGACCGTAATCTTTGTGGCATGGTATAAGATATTAGGCACTGGAATGTAAACCCAACTTATAATTGAAAAAATAACGAGGTTAAGCAAGATGAAATCCGCCATGATAACCAACCATCTTACTAAATCACTTCCTTTGTACGCCTCTTTCATATTATGTTAAAGATACAATTAAAACAGTTCAGTTATATATATGTAAAATCGTTGCAAAGGTAGTGATTTATTTCCATATTATAAAATAAATAAGGTTAAAACTTTGCTTTTTGCAAGAAATATCTATGAAAGTAGCAAAAAACAAGCTTTGGATTTTGATATTTTGTGATTTTGTTGTATTTTTGCAAAATGATTTAGTAACAAACAATGTAAAAAAGAATAACGAATGGGAATATTTTCAAAATTATTCGGACATAAAAACGAAGAGAAGGTGGGAGGTATGGAAGACTTCATGACCTTGGTTCGTGTCTATTTCCAGGCCGCTTTGGCCTCTCAGTTGGGTATTACCAACTTGGCGATGCTCCCAGACCTGCGTGTCTTTAAGAGCACATTCCATGTTCCGACAGTCAACAATCGGCTTGGCATTGGAGAAAAGTCGCAAGTCAAGAAGATGATGCGAGATATCTATGGAACAGGAGATGATTATTTCAAGGAAATCGATCAGAGTATTCGTAAAAATTGCAAGAACTTGCAGGATGTGAATGTTTATTTGATACAGTTCCAAACCTTCACGCAAGACTTGATGATGTTGATGGGTAACTTGATGAAGTTTAAGCTTCGTCTCCCTTCATTTATGAAGAAAGCTCTTTACAACATGACGCAGAAAACAGTGGGCGACATATTCAACAAGAACGACTTCAAGGATGCGAGCGTGCTGAAGACGGTTGTCCAGTTGCGCCAGCTGAATCATCGTTTGGGCTTCAGCCAGAAGTGGGTGACTGATTTTACCTATCAAGTCGTTATGTTGGCGAAGAAAGAACCACGTCCTTCTGATGAGGATGTAGAGAAAGCCAAGGCTAAAATGGGTAAGTAATCTGCTTATTCGTTTAAATTTAATAAAAATATCGGAAATATTTGTTTTTTTCAGATAATTCCTTTATATTTGTAGCCAAAAAGAAGTGTAATGAGTGCTAATGAGAAAACAATCAATACGTTTGCTACCCGAGTGAGGCAGATGATACTCAAGTTTGATGAACTCAAACAGGAGAATGCTGAGTTATACTCTATGGTGGATGAGCGTGATGCCAAAATAAAGGAATTAGAGGCTAAGTTGACTCAGGCTGAGCATGATTACAACAGCTTGAAGATGGCCAAGATGATGACCATCTCTGATGCTGACATGGAAACAACTCAAAAGCGCATCGCCAAACTGATTCGTGACGTGAACAAGTGTATCACGCTATTGAGTGACCAATAAAAGTAAAGCATTATGGCAGAGCAGACTGATGATAAGTTGATGATAAGATTGCATGTTTACGACACTGACCTCTCTGTGAGAATACCGAGGGAGGACGAGGAGTATTATCGTAAGTCGGGAAAACTGATTGACGATATTGTAAACTCGTATAATAAAATCTTCAAGGGACGTAAGAGCGACAAGGAAATCTTGTATATGGCTCTCATCGACATTGCCTTGAGATATGAGAAGGAGTCGGGACGTAATGATACAAAACCTTATGATGATATCCTCACGAAACTGACTGCTGAGATAGAAGATGCTTTGAAGTGAGAATATTTAATAAATATAATAAATAAATGGTAGTAACAATAATATCAGCCCTTGTAGCTCTCGTCGTTGGTGGAGCTGCTGGGTATTTCATTTTCCGTTATGTCATTAAGGGAAAATATAATGAAATGATAGAGGCAGCCAATAAGGAGGCCGAGGTGGTAAAGGAAAAGAAGCTTCTCGAAGTGAAAGAGAAATTCCTCAATAAAAAGGCTGAGTTGGAAAAAGAGGTGCAACAGCGCAACTCTCGTATCCAGCAGAGCGAGAACAAACTCAAGCAGCGTGAGATTTCGCTCAATCAGCGTCAGGAGGAATTGGGTCGCCGCAAGCAGGAAGTGGAACAGAACCAACAGCGTGTGGAGAACGAGAAGAAACTTCTCGGTGTAAAACAGCAGGAACTGGAGAAGATGCAGAAGCAAGAGCAGGCCAAACTGGAGGAACTCTCTGGCTTGAGTGCAGAGGAGGCTAAGCAGCGTTTGGTGGAAAGCTTGAAGGACCAGGCTAAGCTCGATGCAGCTAGTTATGTCAATGAAATCATGGACGATGCCAAGCTCAATGCCAACCAACAGGCTAAGAAGATTGTCATCCAGACTATCCAGCGCGTGGCTACGGAGACAGCCATCGAGAACTCTGTCAGTGTATTCCATATCGACAATGATGAGGTGAAAGGACGCATCATCGGTCGTGAAGGTCGTAATATCCGTGCACTTGAGGCTGCTACAGGTGTCGAAATCGTAGTGGATGATACTCCAGAGGCTATCGTTATTTCTGCTTTCGACCCAATCCGTCGTGAGATTTGTCGTTTGGCTCTCCATCAGCTGGTAGCAGATGGTCGTATCCACCCAGCTCGTATCGAGGAAGTGGTAGCCAAGGTGAAGAAACAGTTGGAGAATGAAATTATCGAGACGGGTAAGCGCACAGCCATCGACCTCGGTATTCATGGCTTGCATCCAGAGTTGATTCGTATCGTCGGCAAGATGAAGTATCGTTCTTCCTATGGCCAGAACCTCTTGCAACATGCTCGTGAGACAGCCAACCTCTGTGCTGTGATGGCGTCAGAGTTGGGCTTGAACCCTAAGAAGGCAAAACGTGCAGGTCTGCTTCACGATATTGGTAAGGTGCCAGACGAGGAGAGCGAGTTGCCGCACGCATTGTATGGTGCTAAGATTGCCGAGAAGTATAAGGAGAAGCCAGACATCTGCAATGCCATTGGTGCTCACCACGACGAGATGGAGATGAACACCTTGCTGGCTCCTATTGTGCAGGTTTGTGATGCTATCTCTGGCGCTCGTCCTGGTGCTCGTCGTGAGATAGTGGAGGCTTACATCAAGCGTCTGAATGACTTGGAGGCGATTGCCATGAGTTATCCTGGTGTTACCAAGACCTACGCCATTCAGGCCGGTCGTGAACTACGTGTCATCGTGGGTGCCGACAAGATGAACGACGAGGAGAGCATCAAGCTTTCCGACGAGATCGCAACCAAGATTCAGAATGAGATGACTTATCCTGGCCAGGTGAAGATCACCGTGATTCGCGAGACACGCAGCGTGGCATACGCTAAATAAAATGAAGAGTGAGGAACGAAGAGAGTGAAGAAATCTCTTGCTTTTCTTCTTTCAATCATCAATAAAAAGCCGCTTCTCTATTTTGGGAAGCGGCTTTTTGTTGATAAAACTAGGTGAGTGCTGTTTCGTTTTGGCTATAGAATTATTCTCTCTTCACTCTCTTCTATGCGTAGGAATGCATTCCTGCGAGGAAAAAGTTCACACCGAAGTAGGTCATGAGTACACTGAGGAAAGCGAGAGTCGTGTATATGTGTATGTGTATCGGCTTCCTCATCCATTTGATGTCGCTGTGCATGGGGGCGGCGTAAATGAGCATAGTGATGAGCGCCCACACTTCCTTGCTGTCCCATCCCCAGTACTTGCCCCAACTCACGTTCGCCCAGATGGCACCGATAAAGATGCCTATTGCCAGAAGGGCAACTGCGGGATAGAGTAGAAACTGCGACATTGCCGCCAACTTCTCTTCCGCAGGCGAGGCTTTCCTATAGTGCATGATGATGCCTTGGAGGCCGATTAAGGCCATTAGGCCAAACAGAGCGTAAGAGAACATGATGACCATCACATGCAGCGAAAGCAAAGGAGATTGCAGCACGGGCATGAGTTGGGTAATCTGTGGGTTGCTGTCTGTAATCATGGCTACCAGCAGGGCAAATGAAGCCAACAAAGGTCCAAAAACCTGAATCACTTGGAATCTCTTGTACATGGCGATGGTGAGAATCAGTACAGCCCATGCCATGAACTGCATGGTCTCGTAACCATTGGAGAGTGGCAGATGCCCCGAAACAAGCCAACGCAACGCCAGCAGAAGCGTGGTGTGAAACAGCATGATGCCAATCAAAGCCAGCTTGACTATTCTTGTGCGCTTTTCCTTTTTCTCGGAAAGAGTCATCGTGGAAGCGATAACCACCAACAGCGCTAGGGTAAGGTAGCCCATGATACACCATCTTTGGGTGTTTAGGGCATTGTAGAACAATTCACAATACACACCGAAAGTGGAGGGGATGACTTCCCTGCCACGTACGTGCTGGTAGTTGTAAATCTTGGTGGCGATGCTTTCCGCCCTTTTGTTGTCGCCAGTGATGATGCTTTCTGCCAGGTAATCCATGGATTTCATGACAAAGTTTAATTCTTTTTCTGGCAAACGTACATTTTTGAGGGATTCGCCTGGAGCTATCCAGATGAAATGGCCCGATGTGTTCTTGTAGGGGAACACTTTGAGCATCTCGCCATTGTAGAGCATTCGGATAATGTTGAATTTCTCATCCACACTGCTCAACTTCTTCTGCCAGTCTTTGTCTCCCTTTTTGTAGGCTTCTTTTAAGGGATTCTCTAGCTTGTACTCGTTATACTCGTTATAGAAGTCATGGAAGGAAGCCCATTTGTCGCTCAGCCCCATCAACTCCTGCACTTTCTTGTCCTTAATCTCTATCATTTTCACCGTTTCCCAGTAAGGTACGTCGAATACCCAACCGGCGAAAACCTCGTTGGCCGATATCCCCTTCCATGATGGTTTGCCGCAGAGCTTGGTGACGAAGTCTGTGGCGACAGTGTTGATTGGGCAAATCCTGCTGTTGTAGAGCACACAGATTTTTCCGAAGTCATTATATACCTTGGCATCGATTTCCAGCTGCTCTTGGGCACTGCTTGACAGAGGAAGCATACACGACCATAACGCAATGACGATGCTTATGGTCTTGGCTACTTGCTGGCACATTGCCTTTTTGTAGAAGGACTGCATGCGTGTCTTGTTTTTGAAGATGGAAACTATCAGCGAGACGAACAGTAGGGCATAGCCCACATAGGTAATGCCAATGCCCCATGGGTCGTAAAGTAGCCCCAGGGTAGAACCTTGCATGTCGTCATCGTAACTGGCTTGGGTAAAACGGTAACCATTGTGTTCGCCGATGCTGTTCATCGAGATTTCAATGGTGTTGTCGTCGGTTGTCAGTGTGGAGACGTAGTCCATGGGAGCATCGGTTCCTGGATAGTATATCACCTTGAAATCTTTTAGGTTTATGGTGAAGCCCAAGTTTTTTTCCTCGCCGTCTTTATTCTCGTATGTGGATGCCGGTATGCCTTTTCTTACGTGTATCTTCCCGCTTTCTGACGTTAGCCAGGACGTGAAAGCACCAGCCAAAATGAGGAGGAAGGACAGATGCACTCCCATGATGGCCATCCTTTTGTATAGCTTCCGTTTGATGATGTATGCTATACTGAGGCAAGCGAGTAGGATCCATAGTATGACAAACCATACGGAATTGTATATGTGCTCGCAGGCATATACATTTCCCATGCGGTTATCTACGAATGTTGCCACCATCATCACTAGGGTGATGATGGTGGCCATACTGATTACTAAATTCTTGATTTTACTCATTTCTCGTTAGATTGAATCCACAAACTTGATGACGAGTTCACGTTCGTTCTTCGAAAGTTTGCGGAATTTTTCTACTGCATAGTAAGCGTCGCTCTTGCTGCCCTCGGAGTTGCATCCGTGCCACATAATGGCTTCCAGCGTATTTCTGGCGCGGCAGTCGTGGAGCCTGTCAGTGTGTCCGGCGCAAAGGTTCATCAATCCGCGTCCCCAAAGTGGGGCAGTCTTGCACCAACCTGTGCGTAGGTCGTTCTTCATGAACAGACGATGCTGAACCAAGTCGGAGTATGGCCAGATTTTCTGGTTGGGATAGTGAACCATTCTGGTGTCGTCTGCTGTGAAACGATTGTAAGGGTCTCTAATCTGGTCATCACCCGTTGTCCATGAAGGTCGGTGACAGTTGGTGCAACCGATATTGTTGAATAGTTCCTTACCTTTCTTGAAATCGTCAGTTGTGGTGTTACGTGCGGCTGGTATGCCTACGCCACGGTGCCACACCATGTAGTTAATATAGTCTGATTCTTCCATTTCAATAGGCAGGTTGTCGGCATTGCCGAAGGAGATGATGTCCTTGGCGGGATCGCCTGTGAGGTTCCATTCAGGATAGTAGTCGTAGAACTTGCTGGTTACCTCAGGGTCGGCGGCTGCAAACTGCCAGTATTCTTTGGGTACATAGTGGGAACGGAAGTCTTTGCGGGTCACGTTCTGTACCTCCCAGAAAGAGGCATCCGACATCACGGAGGCACGGTCGAGGGCATAGTCGAACTTATACACGATGCCGCCGTTCTTCAGTGCCAATGTTCCGTCGGCTTTCTTCACGAAGTCCTTGGTGTCATTGTCCCAGAATTGTGGGTTGAGTGTGGCAAACTTGCCTTCGCTTCGGTATTGCTCCAGAATGTCCTCGTCGGGGATGGCGTCAATGAGACCACTGCCGATGAATCCGATAGTGGATTCCAGGCGAACCTTGGCTTTCGACATAGGAACTTCCTTGCCATCCTTGTCGATGAGCTTGCCGTAGATGCAGCCTTCTTCGAGCGTTACCTCTGGATAGATGAGCGAGTAGGTTTCACCGTCGTCAAACTTGTTGCCCCAAGAGTCCGTATATTCCTTCCAGTCTATCTTGACCTTCTTTTCATCAAACTGTGGCTTGAATGGCTCTGTGGCTTGTCCCATGGCTACCCAGCCAAAAGACTGTACCACAATGTCGTTCTCGTCGGTTATCATGAGGATATAGGCATTGCCGAATGTGTTGGAGTCATATTTGGTCTGTCTCTTTCCGTGTCCGTACCCCACGTGGCAGTGCTTGCATGATCTTCTGATGTACAGAGGCCCGAGTCCGCTAAGCGGTTTGAGGTTTTCTGTGAATGGATTATCAAAGAATGTTTCTCCTTGCGCAAATGCCACCGACAGACCTTGCTTGTCAATGGCAGGTGCCGGTTGCTGGTAGGATAGGGCACTAATCTTATATACGGTTCCCAGTTTGCCTCCCGTGAAGTAATCCTCTGGATAGTCCTTGTACTGCTCGTCCTCGATGTCGAGGTCTAGATTTTCCTTGTCGCTGCATGATGTGGTAAACAACGGAAGGGCAAGCAGCGCAATCTTTAAATAGTTGAAGTTCATTGTTCTGATATTCGTTTTTATGTTTAACCTCGAAAGCCACACATTGCCATAGAATGAACAAAGATGGCAGTGTGTGGCTGTTGTCGAACATTTTGTGTTCAGACCTTCTTTTTTTTTATCTTCGTATGCTCTTTTAGATGGATTCCACGAAGAAGATGATGTTGTCGCGCTCGGTCTTTGAGAGGTTGCGGAACTTCTCTATGGCCCAGCGTGCGTCACTCTTTGCGTTTCCGTGCCACATGATGGCTTCGAGCGTGTTGCGGGCACGGCAGTCGTGCAGACGGTCTTCTCTACCTGTGCAGAGCAGAGACAATCCGCGACCCCAAAGTGGAGTGGTGCGGCACCAACCTGTGCGGATGTCGTTCTCCATGAAGAGACGATGCTGTACAAAGTCGGTGTAAGGCCAAATCTTCTGATGAGGATAGCGAGGCATGTCATCGTTGCCGAACAATCCGTTAGGATCCTGGATATTGTCGTCGCCAGTCTGCCAAGATGGACGGTGACATGATGCGCAGCCAATCTCGTTGAAGAGCTTCATACCCTGCTTGAATTGGTCGGTGTTGGTGTTGCGGGCAGCAGGAACGGCAAGACCGCGGTGCCAAATCATGAAGTTCTTGTACTGAGCCTGGGTCATCTCCGCATCAAGCGTCTTGTCTGTCAGATAGTTGTAGATGTTCTGCTTCACATCGGCGGTGTGCCAGTTGGCATGCTTCTTCTCTGGGTCGATATTGTTGATGTATTCAGGGAAACCTGCCTGAACATCGGCATCGTTCATGGAAGTGGTGGCATAGATGGTACCGTTGAGGTCCAGATAGTGCTTGGCACGGTCAGGACGGGTCACGTTGGTGATGTTCCAGATGGCATTGGCACCTGGACCGTCTTGGATAGGACCGCGACTCAAAGCGTATGTATATCGACGAACATATTTTGTGCCTGTTGCCCCAGCGTACAAGCTTGTCCAATTGTTGTCGGTCTGGCTCCAGTAAGCGGGGTTCAGAGCGTCCGTCTTTCCTACAGAGTTGAAGTATTTGCTCTGGCGTACCCACTCTGCTGTGATAGAGTCGTCAGGGATAGCATCTGTGATACCCGTGCCATAGATACCAATGGTGGACTCCAGGCGAATGCCTATTTGGTCGGCAACTTCTGATCTCGGGATGATAACGTCCTGCTTGTTGCGAGTCACGTGGATGTCGGAGTAGTAGGCATCTGCAGGAATGGTTACCTCGGGATATTGCAGGCTGTATGTCTCTCCGTCAGGGAACTTGTTGCCCCATTCGTCGGTGTATGACAACCATTTGATTTCAATCTTGTCCTCGTCAATCGGTGCCTTGAAAGGTGCTATGGCTCCAGTCTGTGGCATACCTGCTACAGATGTGATGTAGGCATTGGTTTGCTTGTCGTAAATGACGAGCAGGTATCCGTTGCCCATGTCGTCTGCCTTGTACTGGTTTTTCCATTGTCCATGTCCGTAGTTAGGGTGGCAGTAGAGGCAGCCGCGGCGTACATATACAGGACCGAGACCCATGAAGGCTCCGCTAGTGTTGGTGTTGTAGTCTCTCTCAAAGAGGGTTTCGCCTATTTGGAAAGCCTGTCCCATGCCAGCTTTATCTACTGCAGGAGCTGCTTGTCTATAGGCGTAAGCTGTGGTCAAATTCGTGGTTCCGAGTTGGCCACCTGCATAGTACCATTCGTTGGGAGTACCATAACTTTCGGGCAAGTCTGTGTCAACAGTGTTGCTGTTGCTGTCGGAGCAGCTGCTTAAAGCTATGGCTGCCAACAAGGTTGAGAATAAATAAATTCGTTTCATAATGTATCTGTTTTTTTTATACGTAAAATGTTGGTAGCCTATTCTCTTGGATTAAGGCTACCAACTTTGTTAGTTTGAGTTGTAAGTTTCCTGTGAATTACTTGGTCTCTGCCTTCTCCAAGATGGCATCGAGGTCATTGAGAGCATCCTCCAAATCTTCAAGGGCTTCCATTGCATCCTTGGCACTCTGGTCTGTGTAGTACTTGACGAATGGCTTCTTCATAGAGTTAATCTTAGACAAAGCGTTCTCCAACTGTGTCATCACGTTGGATGCTGCTGCCTTTGTCTCGTCCTTGGCGAGGCAAACACCGATGAGGGAAGTAGAGGTAGGAGTTGTGCCATCCACTGTGCTGCCACCATAGAGGGTGTGCTTGCAAGACATGATGTTGTCGTAGAAGTCCTGGATAGAGTTCCAAGCGTGAGGAGACTCGATGTAGTTGATGTCCTCGCCTGTTGCAGGAGAGCCAATCTTTGAGTCACGAACCTCACCGATGATGTCGTTGGCACCAGCGATGATCTCACGAGAAGCTAAGAGGATAGTAGAGTAGCTGGAACCAGCCTTACCTGCATTCTTGAAGTTCTCTCCGTAGTTCTTAGACTCGAACTCCACCTCGTCGAGGAGAGCCTGCTCGTCGGCGGAAACCTCTCCACCCCATGCAGAAACGAGTTTCAAAGAGCTAAGGTAGAGGTCCTGAGCTGCACTCTTGGCGAAGTAGATCTCATTGTGAGTCATGTCGGCATACTTGCGAGGCTGGCCTTCACGGAAAATCAAGTACTCTACAGCGTGGAAACCAGTCAAGTTTTGGCTGTAAGTGATAGCTTCGTCGATAGCTTTTGTCTCATTCTCGTAGCCTTCTTCTCCAAGTTTGTCATCCTTGTATTTCTGCATGAACTTGTCGAATGCAGTTCTGTCGAATGGCCAAGTATCTGTATGGGGGTCGATGGAAAAGTCACCGGCAGGGCCAAAGAGGAATGCCTCTGAGAACTCCCACCACTTGCGTGAAGCCTTCCATGCGTCACAAGCCTTCTCTACGCCTGCGTCGTCTTTCATATTGTTGAGCGCCTCAACAAGTGTCTTGTTGTTGTCGGCCAAGTTGCGGTATGTAGGAACTACTGTCTTGTCAACAAAGTCGGCATTTACTCCCTGTAATACGCTGGAGCTGAACTGAATCTCATTGGAGTCGTCATTGTCATCGCTACAGCTGGCGAAGCCCAAAGCGAGGGTCAAAGCTGCTGCAAAAAGCATTGAATACTTAAAAATCTTTTTCATTTTTTTTATTATTTAGTTTTGTTTGATGTTTCTTGTCCAGACAGTTATTTCTTGATTTGTCTCTTCAGCTCCTTCAACTCCTTGGTGAGTTGGTTGATGCGATCCATCTGATATTGATCTACCTCATGGGCTTTCTTAAATTTCTTGTTGATCCAAGTTGTCGTATCGAAGAGTCCATTGAATGTGATACCTAGATTAAGACTTGGTTCATTGTTGTAAGCACTTTCCAGGAAACGATGGCTATACTCGGCCTTGATGATAATAGGCTTGATGGGAGAGTAGTTGATACCGGCACCCAGACGCTTCACGTGGTCATACTCATAACCAGCCTTCTTGTTGCCGCTGGCGTATGTGTTGTAGTCCTCGTAGCGACCGAATACATATAGCTTCTGCTTGTTCTTCAAGCACTCTATCTGTGAAAATACATTGTAACCAGCCTCTACACCTACAGAATAAGCGTTGCTTGCGATAGGGGAGTGCTTGGATGGAGAGCCGTCTTGCTGGGTATGCTTAGGAAAAGCATTCATGAAGGCGGTCATGTCTTCTGCATCGGAAAGATGAGCGTATGTCGCATTACCGCGTACAATCCAGTTCCAGCGGTTCAGCTCGAATCCGAAACTTCCGATAGACAAGGCACCGTGGGTGTTGTTGTACTTGGCACTGGCCTTGCGCTCGGTGTTCTTGAATGTATAACCGTAGTATCCGCTCAAGCTCAGACGCAGACCTGGGATAGAATAGTTGTCAATGCGTGCCGCTCCGGCATATACATTGCCAATCTTATATTCGTATGGGCTGGTTGCACCATAGTGTACGAAACAGTTGTGCCCGAAACGCTCTGCATCCAAGCCGGATGTGAAGATGGCCTCATAGCGCCAGTCGCTCACACGGCCCCAAAGGGAAACGCCCACCTGATGCCAAGTGTTGGGAAGCATCTTTGCCTCGCCCTCAGAGCGATATACGGAGAAGAAGTTGTTTGGCATGTGATAAGCGTTGATTTCGCCTACAGGGATAATGATTTCACCTGCCTTGATGTTGAACTTGCCGCCCCAGAAAGCTTTGTTCAGCCAAAACTGCTCCAAGGCAACCTCGCCACCACGCTCAGTCTCAGCCTCATACTCGCCACTCTCGTCAGCGTCGATTTCAACAGCGCTTTCTGTACCTCCGTGCTCGAACTCTATTTCCATTCCCATGGTCCAACCATGACCGAAGTCATAACCGAGGTTCAAAGTAACGTGTGGTAAGTCGAAACGTCCATGGCTTCCATCATTTTTGTATGTCTGTGGGTCTTTGTAACGGTTGAAGTGCTGACTGTAGAAATTGCGGCTCATCACGGCCTCGCCATAACCGCCAATAGAAAAACGTGGTTTTTCTGTAGTGCTGTCAGCATGGCACTGTTGTGCACTTGCACTTGCCAAACCTGCAACCAATGCAGCGGACAATAATCCAATTCTTAAACTATTCATTTCTTTATATTGTATTTTTATGTTTCAGTTTTACCCTGTTATACCTTAATGATATGAGCTAAGAAAAAGAAAGAGTGCGGAATATCTGTTTGCGGTCTCAACTTCAAGAACCTTGCTTCTTGGAAAAGAGAAGGGCCTATCCACTCAAGAGTGGCAATCATCACCGCACTTTCTCGATTTCGGGTGCAAAGGTACGCACTTTTAAAATATCTTGCAATACTTAAAAGTTGGTAAACTTTGGCATCCCCATTTTTAGGTATTGCATAATTCAAAGCTTTTTTGTAATTTTGTGCCCGATAAGATAAACATTATGGATGTTTCTAAATAGGTAATAACGATGAAGAATCAGAAGATGTATGAGGCTGATGATAAGATGATCAGTATCATTCGCGACAATTACAATATCTTGCAGAGCTTGGGTAGCTTTGGCATCAATCTAGGTTTTGGGGACAAGACTGTCAAGGAGGTATGCGAGGAACAGAAGGTAGATACTTATACTTTCTTGGCTGTGGTCAACTTTACTATCAATGGTTATAAGGAATATGACAACGCCGATCGTTTGTCACTGCCTACGCTTTTGCATTATCTGAAAGCTTCGCATGCTTACTATATCGACTTCCAACTTCCTTTTATTCGTAAAGAACTGGTGGATGCCTTGGATGAGAATGACAATCTTGCTCGCCTTATTCTCAAACTCTATGATGAATATGCCCATAGCATCACCAATCACATGAAGTATGAGGAAAAGGCGGTATTTCCTTATGTTCAGTCACTTATAGATGGCGAACAACTTCCGAATTTCGACATCGAGACGTTCTCGAAGCACCATGGTCAGGTGGATCTAAAGCTCAAGGAACTCAAGAACATCATCATCAAGTATCTTCCTTCTGACGGGTTGCACAACAACCAACTCAGTGCCACCCTCTATGACATATATAACAATGAGGAATGGCTCGCTCATCATTCGGAAGTTGAGGAGGAAATCTTTATTCCTGCGGTCAGAAATGCGGAGCGTAAGCTGAAGCAAAATGATGTGAGTGTCAAGATCACCAACATGATTAATTCTGCTCCTTTAAACGAGGAGCAGTTGAGCGACCGAGAAAAGGATGTCATCGTGGCTTTGGTGCAAGGTATGACCAATAAGGAGATTGCCGACCATCTGTATATCTCCATCAACACGGTCATCACCCACCGTCGTAACATAGCCCGAAAGCTACAGATTCACTCTCCTGCGGGGCTTACCATCTATGCCATCGTCAATAATCTGGTAGATATATCGACTGTCAAACTCTAGCTTTTTGTGCGTCGGATTATGAAAAATCATGATAGGTGTATCCCCATTTCTAGGTATTTGATATAATTGACGATGCCTCTCATCCTAAAAATAGATGAGAGGCATCGTCATTATTTGTGGGTATTATATACCTAAATGTGAAGTGGTGGGTAGTTTGTCTTTGTGGCAAATTAGATATGATTGATATCGACATATCCGTGTGTAACGGCATAGATGGTGAGGGCGGAAACGTTTTTTAGCCCTAGTTTCTCTTGCAAATTCTTGCGGTGGGTAATCACTGTGGTCAGTCCTATGAAGAGACGTTCGCCGATTTCCTTGTTGGTCAGCCCTTGGGCAATGAGTGCCAAAACCTCTGCTTCACGATCGGAGAGGATTTTCTCTTTGCCTTCTTCCTGCATTTGTGGTAGATGTTCGCCATGGGGATGGCCTATCTTCTGGAGGGAATATAGTTCCTTGATGAGAAGACTTTCAGATACGTTGACACAGATGGAGTGGAAGTCGTTCAGTTGCGACTTGGGGTCGTTGCTCTGGGTGAGCACGATAGTCTTATGTTTGCGATTTAAGAAGAAGGTGCGATTGGCCAGGACGATTTGCATAGAAACAAAATAGTGCATGAATCGGTTGGGATTGCTACCCTCGAATTCGCCGAATGTGCCAAACGACTGGATTGTAGCAAAAGGCATGGCTGTCTCTAACAATTGTTTGAGTCCCATCACCGCCAGGGTGTTGCTCTCGACAATCGCCAGTTTAGGCTTCTCCGCCCTCATTGCTTGTGGAGGTCTTCCAGTCTTTTTCTTTTTGATTTCCTCGTTCATCCTTTTGTGATTTTTTGTTTACTATTTTTCGATTTCTTTATATTTTCTCTTTCTCCCGTTGATAGGGGGTATGCCCCACTTTCATATCTGCATCCCGACGAAAAACTTTTTCCCTCCCGACGCAGAAATTTTTCCGACGATACGGAGTTTTTATTGAGTCGCTACGCAGAATAAGTAGATTTGCCAAAAAACTTTACAGTCAGAGACGAGTTACAGGAATGGTGTGAGTAGTTTTGCCGCGAACCAGCCTCTGAATCTCTGCCATACTGTTCGCCATTCTTTCCAGTTCTTCTCATTGAGTAAGAAGCTGTCGCTTTTTTCTCCATCGAATAGCTCCACGAGTTGCTGGGTGGTGTATGGGTCGATGATGACAGCATTCTCCTCGTAGTCCCATCGCAGGCTACGGGCATTGAGGTTGGCACTTCCTACGGTGCAGAATTTGCCATCTACCATGATGATTTTTGTATGGTGGAACCCCGGTGTGTACATCCAGACGTTGCATCCTGCTTTCATCAGTTTGTGGGCATTGTAGAAGCCGCAGTCTGGCGTCAATGGGATGTCGCTTTTGGTCGAGAGCATAATCTCTACCTTCACTCCTCGTTTTGCCGCCTTCTTCAATGCCTTCTTCAACTTGTGGCTTAATGTGAAATAAGGACTGATGATCTTGATGCTGTCCTTGGCGTCGTTGATGGCGTTGACATAGAAGTATCTGATGATGTCTTTTGATATGTGTGGCTCTCTATTGATGATGCCTACCATCTTGTGGTAGGCTGTGGCGGTTGTGTCTGGCTTCAGGTTCTCTACCAGATAGTCCTTGCGGGAGGCGCGGTAATATTCAGGACCATGTACATCTTGGCCGCTGACCTTGTTCCACATTTTGAGGAATATTTTCTGGAGGGTGTTTACCTCGCTTCCGTCGATGCGGCAGTGCATGTCGTGCCATTCGCCTACCACCTCTGTACCTTTTATATAATAGTCGGCTACGTTCATGCCACCAGTATAGGCTATTTGTCCGTCGATGATAACTATCTTGCGATGGTCGCGGTTGAAGACGGCGTCGATCCAAGGAAACTTCATCGGCTTGTATTCATATATCTCGATGCCTTTCGCCCGAATCTCTTTGATGTGTCGTTTTTGAAGGGGCTGGTTGTTGGAGGCGTTGCCGAATCCGTCAAACAAGGCGCGTACTTTCACGCCTTCCTTTACTTTCTCGCTAAGTAAGTCAAACAACAAACTTGCTATGCTGTCATTTCTAAAGTTGAAGTATTCCAAGTGAACGCTGCTTTTGGCTTGGCGGATGGCTTGGAACATATCGTCAAACTTCTCTTGTCCGTTCAATAGGAGCGTAACAGAGTTGTCGTGCGAAAAACGAATGCCTTTCCCTCGAAGTTGGTTGACTATCAAAGAGTCGCTACTCTGTGCGCTGCACAACGAGCAATACAGCCATGTCGTTATAAAAAATAATATATGTTTGGGCTTCATCTATAATTCAACACTTAACATTCAACATACTGTCATTACATCATACAAGCGTAGTGATCCACTATGCCTACAAGGTGGTTCTCCCTATCTACCACCAGGACAGTGTGAACTTTGTTCTTGTGCATGATTTTAAGGATTTCCGTTATCTTGGTTGTTGGCAATACCGACTTAGGGGTTGTGGTCATGATGTCGCTCACCGTCTTGTTGAAGAACTCTGCTTGCCATTTCTCCATGGCACGGCGGATGTCGCCGTCGGTGATAAGGCCGATGACCTTGTTGCTCTCGTCGATGGAAACGCCCAGGCCAAGTTTTCCCTTGCTCACGTGGATGATAGCCTCGCCAAGGTGCATCTCTTTTGGGATGATAGGTAGTTCCTCGCTGCGCATCACGTCTTCCGCAGTAGTCAACAACCGTTTGCCAAGTTCTCCTCCTGGGTGGAACTGTGCGAAGTCGCGAGGCTTGAAGTGGCGAACCTGCATCAAGGCTATGGCGAGTGCGTCCCCCATGGCAAGTGCCGCAGTGGTGCTGCTGGTAGGGGCAAGATTCAACGGACAAGCCTCCTTCTTTACCTTTACGGTGATATGGTAGTTGGAGTATTTTGCTAAGAGCGATTGGGGATTTCCTGTAATAGAGATGATGGGTACGTGCATGTGGAGTACCATCGGGATAAAGCGTAGTAGCTCGTCGGTCTGACCGCTGTTGCTCAATGCCAGAACCACGTCCTTGTCGGTCATCACGCCGAGGTCGCCATGATATACGTCCAATGGGTTGATATAGAAAGCGGGAGTGCCTGTTGAGGCTAAGGTAGCGGCAATCTTGGCTCCTACATGACCGCTCTTGCCAACGCCAGTTACGATAATTTTGCCCTGGCAATGGTACATCATATCGACTGCTTTCACGAAGTTGTCATCCATCAATGGAATCTGGTCGAGAATGGCTTGCGCCTCTTCACGGAGGGCTTGTTCTCCCCAACTACGTATCGTCTTGCCGTCTGTTCCGTTATTGTTGTTATTCATTTTGAATCATTTGAATTCTTCACTTTTCGTTTTTCACTAGACAAGTTCTTCTATCAACCCTTCGAGTTTGTCTAGTTCCAGCATGTTGGCAGCGTCACTCTTGCCATTGTCCGGGTCTGGGTGTACCTCGAAGAAATAACCGGTCGCTCCGAAAGCCTTGGCCGCCTTTGCCATCGATGGTACAAATTTGCGGTCGCCGACCGTCTTGCCGTCGCCGGCACTCGGACGTTGTACGCTATGGGTGCAGTCCATGATAACATTGGGTACAATCTCCAGCATGTCGGGGATGTTGCGGAAATCCACGACGAGGTTATTGTAACCAAAACTGTTGCCGCGTTCTGTGAGCCAAACTTCCTTGGCTCCGCTATCCAAAGCCTTTTCTACAGGATAGCGCATATCACGCCCGCTCAAGAACTGGGCTTTCTTGATGTTTACAATCTTGCTGGTTTTTGCAGCAGAAACCAATAAGTCAGTTTGTCGGCATAGGAAGGCTGGTATCTGGAGTACGTCGCATACTTCGCCAGCAGCCTCGGCTTGATAGCTCTCATGGATATCGGTGAGCACACGCAAGCCATATTTGGCCTTGATGTCGCCAAGCATCTGCAAACCTTTCTCCAGACCAGGACCACGGAAGGAGTGGATGGAGGTACGGTTCGCCTTGTCAAAGGATGACTTGAAGATGATGTCTATATGATGTCTCTGGTTGATGCGAACGAGCTCCTGAGCTACTGTCTCCAATAGCTCCATCGACTCTATGACGCATGGACCTGCTATAAATGTTGGCATTTTATTCAATGTTAAGTGTTAAATGTTGAGTTATTCCTTCGTGGGAATATCGGGAGTTACGTTCTTGATGGTAATCTCACGCTGTGGGAACGGAATCTCGATGCCATGTTCGTTGAGTGTGTCGTAGATGCACTCCATGATGGTGCCGTCGTCGGCATACTGTGTGAGTACATTGACCCAAACGAGCACTTTCAGGGTGATGCAGTTGTCGTCGAAGCTCTTCAATACGATGCGCACTCCCTTTTCATGATAGATGCAGTCGAGCTTGGAGAGGTTTTCGATGAGCAGTTGCTTCACTTCCTTGATGTTGCTTCCGTATGCCACGCCCACTTCGAGGATGTCCAGCTCATAGCCATGGTTACGGGTCATGTTTTTATAGTTCTTCGAGAAGAGCTGGGCGTTTTGGAAAGCGATGACGGATCCGTCGGTAGCCTCCAGCATGGTGGAGGTGTAACTGATACTGCTCACTTTTCCTCTGGTTCCGTCGCAGATGATGTAGTCGCCTACCTTCACACGTCCCATCATCAGGGAGATGCCATAGTAGATGTTCTCCAGAATATCCTTGGATGCGAAACCGAGACCTGTTGACAAACCAGCGAAGATGGCGAGCAACCACGACTTACCTACTTGGAAGAAGTTGAGGGCTATCATCAGCCAGATTCCCCAGATAATCACCTGCAACACATTCTTGAACATCACAATCTTCGATGCTGCCGACTGTGGGTCTTGCTTCTCGAAGTGTTGGCGCATCATGTCGTTGGCGGTGATGTTGATGTACTTGAAGAGGAAGTACAAGCATGATACCTGGGTGATGCTGTAGAGCGAAGCCGTGAAGTTGCTTGTCTTGATGAAGTCCTGGTTGAATAGCATCCAGGTGGTATCGCTCATGTTGAAGACATCAGCGGCCCAATAGATGGCGATGATAAACGATAGTACGCCTGCGGTAGGGAGTATCACCTTGTTGATGAAGCGGAAGAACCACTTGTCGGTGATAGGCTTGTGCTTCAAGTTCTTGCGGTCGGCATAGACCATGAGCCAGTCGTAGATGCAGGTGATGCTCAGGATGCAGGTCAACTGCATCATCCACCAGATGATGATCTGTACGGCGAGCAAGGTGAAGCCAATCCACGAACTGAGGCAACTAGCCACGAATACCGCCAGCGAAATCCACGTGTAAATCATGTCGTTGCGAGGTACCTTTTTATTGTGTCGCTTGATGACATTCCATTGCCAAAAAGTACAAAGTAATAGAATGGGAGGAAATATCAAGTTCACCAAGTCGTTTGGTATCAAGATGATGCGGAATGCGATCACGATGAATCCTATGAGCATCAAAGGGGAATAGATGCGGAAGGCACTCTTGATTTGGGTGTTGCCCACACGAAGCAATAGCGAGATGAGGATGACACCTATCAGCCATGCGAACTCTACCAGCAGTCCACATGCCATGATGATGAAGTTCTGGTGAGCAGAGACGCGGATGATGCCCAGGATGATGGCAAAGGTGATGACTGTCATTGCCATGATGATGCAGGGCCGCTTCGCCATGAAGCTGTCCTTGATGCGCTCAAAGAGTCCTTTCTTGACGAGCTTGGTTACGATGACTCGAATCGTCAAGAGGTTGATGGCAATGGATATGATGCCATAGAAGAGAATGATGCCGAAAAGAAATCCGATGATGCGCACATCCCATTGGGACATCATGCCTGGCGCAGGTTTGTATTTCTCAGAAACAGAACTCTTTGCTTCGTTTAAATTCTTTCCAAGGTTGCGAAGTATCTTGATGTAGTTGTCGCCTCCATTGTTGAAAATGCTGTTCTGTATGTCGGCGTATCGTATGTTGGCATAGTCGTTGAGCGCCTTCAACTTATGGTCGGTTCGCTCGTAGAACTTGATGTATTCCTTCAATTGTTGTTGGTTCTCTACCAATTGACGGCGAATATTGACAGCTAGTGTCAAATCGACATTGCGGTTTGTCTGTGCCTCGGTACTCAAAAACATGGTGTTCATGTCGTAGAGGTAGTTGATGAGTGAGTCGAAACGGGCCACTTCCTTGTTGTTGGCTTCAATCATGCTGCGGAAAGGCGCCGATTTGGTCTTGAACTTATGGAATTGTTCGGTGGCCTCGTGGCAAGCGTATGTCATGTCGAAGATGTAGCCACTGCGCTGCGAGTAGAGCATGAGGGAGTTTTGGTCTGCCTGGGTCGTGATGGCTATCAAGTCCTTGATGATGGCTTGCTGTTGTGCCTTTGCTTCCTTGTTTTGTTTTTCCAAGTCGATGTGATAGTTGCTCAGTTCTGTGCGCAACAAATAGAGTGTCGTGTCAAGGTTGGCTTCCTTGAGTACGGCATGGGATGGCAAGGCAAATGCCACCAGCAGTAATATAAAGATGTATAATTTCTTTTTCATAACGTCACAATTTGGTTGCAAAGGTACTTAAAATCAGAGACAATGCAAAATTTCAGAGAAACTTTTTGGAGATTTGTTTTGTAATAAGGGCAAGAATGATTACTTTTGCATACAAAAAAGAATAAATATGTTGAAGTTGATAGCCGATAGTGGCAGCACAAAGACTGATTGGTCGTTGGTAAGCGAGAGTGGCGAGGTGGTGGCTTCTTGCCAATCGCAAGGTTTGAACCCCTATCATTTGGGCGAGACGGACATCTTGAATGTCTTGCGGGAAGAAGTTGTTGTTGCCTTGTGTCGAAACAAGAATGCAGACCTTGCCGAATTGGGCGAGGTGTTTTTCTATGGCAGTGGAGTGACTGACGCAATGAAGGCTAAGTTGTCATCCTTGCTCTTGGAGGTTTTTCCGAATGCCGTTTGTTGCGCGGAGAGTGATATGCTGGGGGCGGCTCGTGCTTTGTATGGTCATGAAAAGGGCATTGCTGTCATCCTGGGCACTGGTTCCAATAGCTGCTTGTATGATGGTAAGCGGATTTTGGAGGGTGTTCCTCCTCTTGGCTATATCTTGGGCGACGAGGGGAGTGGTACGGCCATTGGCAAGGCTTTCTTCCGTCTGGTCTTGCGTAATCCTATGGCTCAACCTTTGATGGGGCAGTTTTCCGAAGAATACCAAATGGAATATTCCGACATCATAGAGTTTGTTTATAGAAAACCGCTTGCCAATCGTTTCTTGGCTTCCGTTTCTTCTTTTGTGGGTGAAAAACTGCGCTCTCTCCAAGAGGGAAGTTGGAATACCGAAGAGGAGCATCTGGCATTGGTGGCTCTTCAAGATGGGATGGTGCGTGTCTTCTCCGATTTTGTCGGTCACATTTTGTCCCTATATATTAATAAGGTGGAAAAGATGGGCTTGGAAACATCCAAGATTCCTGTTCGTTTTGTGGGAAGTGTCGCCTATTGTTTCGAACCTTATATTGAGATGGCCATGGGGAACTCGCCGTTTGGGGTGGACAAGGTGTTGAAGTCACCTATGGAGGGGTTGATTCATTATCATTGCAAGTAACGCATGGAAAGCACCCTGTAAATGCAAGATACTGATAAAAGAATTGCCAGAGGGTTAGAAACCTTCTGGCAATTTCATTCTTACGGTATCGTCAACCCAGGTGCCGTTTTTCTTGGCGAGGGCGATAGACTTGTATTTCTTTTGGTGGGCTTCCGCTTTGGCTGCTGCCTTTTCGGCTGCTTCCTTGGCTTTTGGGTCTTCGGCAATCATCTCTGGGGTGAGTCGCCAGGTGCCTGCGTTGCGAACCAGGTCCTTGATGACCTCGCCTCCGCAAATCAGTCCTGCAGCGGCTGGCACAAAGGCGTTGCTGGCAGGGATGTCACGACGGTCGGTACATTTGCGCATGTCTTTGTTGGGACAGATGCAATGGAAACGGCAACTGATGTTCGGGTCGTCGATGGGTCGCAGAGGTTCTTCCTCGCTATACACCACCTTGAGTTTACGGATGTTCATCTTGCGAAGTTTCTTGCGGATAACCTTGGCGAGCGGATCCATCTGGGTCTTGTTGATGTCTGTAACCTTGAAGGCGGTGGCATCCATCTTGTTGGCGGCTCCCATGCAGGAGATGATAGGCACCTTGAGGTTGTGGCAACGCTTGATGAGGTCGAGCTTTGCCTTGACGGTGTCAATGCAATCCACCACGTAGTCAAACTGCGAGATGTCTATGGCGTCGGCAAACTCGGGCAGATAGAACATCTGATATTTGTGGACAATGCAACGGCGGTTGATGTCATGGATGCGATCCTCGCAAACATCCACCTTGTGCTTGCCCACTGTGCTGAGGGTGGCTATCACCTGTCGGTTGACGTTGGTGAGACATACACGGTCGTCGTCTATCAAGTCGATTTCGCCGAGTCCACTTCTAACCAAAGCTTCTACTACATAGCCGCCGACACCGCCGACGCCAAACACTGCGACACGGCTTCCCATGAGTGTGTCGATGGCGGCTTTACCCATTAACAGTTGGGTTCGAGAAAACTGATTTTGCATTGTTCTTGATTTTTTACCTTAAATATGATTTCGGGGTGCAAAGTTACTGCATTTTACGTAAAACACAAAATAAATATTTGTTTTTCTTTTCCATGTTTGCCAAAGATGGCTTGTACGGAAGTGCAAAAATATACGTGAAATTCTGAGTAACTACTCAGTCATCTTTGCACTTGACAAGTAACCCTTTAGCAATGCCGAGGT
>CAVGEN010000090.1:0-60152 GCA_963628185.1 Waltera intestinalis
TTGGATTATGCAAGAAATTCAGCTTCTTTTTTTATGCCTATGAATAATTCAGGTACAATATAAGAACGAAAACTATACTATTTTATTGCTTAGCCACCACTTTTGCCTTCAATGACGAAAACCATTCAAGCACTCAACCACTTGCGCCGCCTCTTCCAACGTCATGACAGGACTGATGGGCAAACTCAACTCTTGATCATGAATTTGCTCCGTGACAGGCAAGCAAAGTTGATTCCACTCCCGGCAGCACTTCTGCTTATGGGGAGGTATCGGATAATGAATCAAAGTCTGGATGTCGTGCTCCATGAGCCATTTCTGTAAAGCATCCCGTTGCGAACTAAGGATAGGGAATATGTGATAAACATTGTTGGCATCCGGCAAGCGAACTGGTAAGCGAAGTGTCTGCCAGCCAACATCTTTACCCATCAATGTCTGACTACCAAGATTTTGATAATAGTAAGCCGCGATCTTTTGACGATGGGCATTATCTTCATCCAAGTGCTTCAACTTGACAGAGAGCACTGCCGCCTGAATCTCATCCATTCGACTGTTAAGCCCCTTGGACTGGAATACATATTTTTTCTGCGAACCATAATTTGCCAAAGCTCTTATGGTTGCCGCCAACTCACCATCATGGGTAGTCACAGCCCCCGCATCGCCCAAAGCCCCTATGTTTTTGCCAGGATAGAAACTGTGCCCTGCGGCATCGCCCAGGCTACCCGTGCGTCGTCTCCCATAGCAGCACCCATGCGCTTGGGCATTGTCTTCGACCAACTTGAGATGATACTTCTCGCACAACGCCCCTATACGTTCGGTATAAGCACATCTGCCGTAAAGATGAACGACCATGACAGACTTCGTGCGTTCTGTGATGGCAGCCTCCATCAGCTCATCGTCTATCTCCAACGTGTCAAGACGCGGCTCCACCAAGACTGGCTTCAAACCATTCTCGGTGATAGCCAAGATGGAAGCAATATAAGTATTGGCAGGAACGATGACCTCATCACCCTCTTTCATAACCCCCATCTCGATATAGGCACGATAAATGAGAGTGAGCGCATCCAGTCCGTTGCCTACACCCACACAATGGGCGGTACCGACATAACTAGCAAACATCTCCTCGAAATGCTTCACCTCAGCACCCAACAGATACCACCCAGAATCGACCACCTTATTAACTGCATCGTGTATCTCGACAGCATATTTAGCAGTCATCTTCTGTAAATCCAAAAACTTAATCATTGTCGAAAAACTTTATTACATAATCAGTGCAAACAAAGAAGCCCCGATCACGGTCATCACACCACAGACCACGATGGAAAGACTACTCATCGCCCCCTCTATCGTACCCATCTCCATGGCACGAGCTGTACCCAGCGCATGTGCGGAACAACCGATGGCGATACCTTTGGCTATAGGTTCCTTGATGCGAAGAAGAGCCAGAAATTTCTCAGCGAAGATATTGCCCAGCACACCAGTCACAATGATGACCACAACAGAAACAGACACATGTCCTCCCAACTCCTCTGATACACCGATACCAATAGCGGTAGTGATAGACTTCGGCAAGAAGGTGACGTATGCGGCATGGTCAAAATGGAAGATTAACGCCAAAAGCAATACGGAACACAAACTTGCCAAGACACCGGAAACAATTCCCAAGAGAACCGCCCGATAGTTTTTCTTCAAAAGCTCTACTTGCTGATATAGGGGAACCGCCAGACAAATGGTGGCCGGTGTCAGTAAATAACTAATGATGTTAGCCCCAGCACTATATGAAGTATAACTTACGCCCGTAAGCAACAAAGTACAGATTACCAATATGATAGACACCAGCAATGGATTGACGAGCGACCAACCAGTCTTGATTTTCAAAAACAAGCCTATACCATAAGATGCCAAACTGATGAGCACTCCAAAAAATACAGAATCTTGAAATAAAGCCATAATCTTATCTTTTTAATTTCCCTTTACCCTTACTCCTAATTACCAACTGAGTGACATAACCAGACACACCCATGACAACAAAGGTACTCACCACCGTGACAATGATGTAGGCAAACCAGGCGTTGCCGATAGACTTGTAAGAGTCGATGAGTCCAACGGCTGCTGGAATGAACATCACAGGCATGACCGCAATCAGGAAACTACTCGTCTCACGAATATCTTTCACCTTCACCCATTTCATCTCCAATGCCAGAAAAAGCAAAACGATGCCATAGATGCTGGCTGGTATCGGAAGCGGCAAACAAAAATGCAACAATTCTCCCATGAAAGAGAAAGCAATGATAATCAAAAACTGAATCAAATATTTCATGACGGTTATAATCCTATATTTTCAACATATTCTTCAATGAGCATAGCTGTCTTCTCTGCACCTAACCTACCGCAATTCAAGCAGAGGTCATAGTCGTTGGCATCTCCCCAGGTCAGCCCAGTGTAGTACTTATGATAAGCCACACGGCAATCATCTGCATGCTCGACAAAGTCCTTGGCATCCTCATACCCAAGTTTTTGTTCCTCTTGAATATCAGCAATACGCAACTCCAATGTACCCTTCAGGAACACAGACACCAAGTCCCTGCGCTCACGGAAGATATAATTGCCACACCGACCAATGATGATACAGTTCTCATCACCTATCATGTCAGCAAGAATACGAAGCGGTGTTTCCGTCAAATCACGGCGACTCTCACCAAAAGAAGACATGGCGAACAACAGTTCGTCAACAGGACGCTCTTCGAAAAAATCCTCCATCTCGTCGAGCACACCTTTTTCACTTGCCATATCCAGCAAGTTTTTTCTGGTATAAAAAGGAATACCATAATGTTCAGCCAGGAGCTTGCCAACATTGACGGCACCACAGCCACACTGGCGGGCGATAGTTATAATCATGAGTTTATACTAATTAATATAATCCAACATTCATAAGCCATATACATATAAACAAAAAAGCTAAGAAGTCGAAACCTCTTAGCTTTTTGTCGGGGCGACAGGATTCGAACCTGCGACCACCTGTTCCCAAAACAGGAGCGCTACCGGGCTGCGCTACACCCCGCTTGCATATCTTCTTATACTAAATAAATGGTTGATTGAAAAGTCGGGGCGACAGGATTCGAACCTGCGACCACCTGTTCCCAAAACAGGAGCGCTACCGGGCTGCGCTACACCCCGCTCATCGAACTCATTCACTTCGTTCTAAGCTTCATTTCTGAATTGCGAGTGCAAAGGTACTACAAATATTTCATTCCACCAAATTTTTCATCTACTTTTTTCAAAATTCTTGTATTTTACCTTGTTTTGCGAGTTCTTCAGTAGCTTCTTACCCACTTTAAAACGATCGAAACCCAGTCCATACACACCTATGACCGCACTTTGGCTAACAAACGCCGATGGGTCTATCTCGTCTATCAGTCTAAATATCTTCTGCGACTCACGCTGGCGAGCCAACACAAAAAGCATATGAACATCCTTGCCACTATAACAACCATGTCCATCCATTACCGTACAACCACGGTCGGCAGTCGTATTGATGGCTGCGCTTAATTCGAGATACTTGTCAGAAATGATGAAGAACTGCACAGAACGACGCAAGGTGTTGATTACATGATCGACACAAAGCGACGAGATAAACAGGCACACATATCCGTAGATGACCATCTCCCAACTCTTCAGCACGAAATAACTGCTCGTAATGATGCAAAGGTCGCATATTAAGATGGCATGCCCCAAAGAAATGTTGTAGTACTTATTAATCATCGCCGCCACCGTATCCGATCCTCCTGTACTACCATTGCACGACAACCCCAAACCTGCGCTACCGCCCATAAAGAATGCTCCCACCACAGTCGCCATAAAAGGCTGGTCATGAAGCAAGGTGATATGCCCACCTCCATAATTCTCGATGATGCGAGTATAGATGGCAAAGAGCGAGATGGCATAGAGCGTCTTCACGCAGAACTTCCAGCCCAAGATACGGAAAGCTATCAACAAGAGAAACACGTTGAGTCCGAAATAAGACATTGATACCGGTACACCTAAGCCCCAGTAAAGAATGGAGGCGATACCACCGATGCCCCCCATCGTGATATGGTTTGGCAAGAGGAATACATTTAAGCCAATACTACCTATCAGCATCGCAAAAGCAATGATTACATAATCTCTAATCTCGTGTATTTTACTTTTTCTCGTCATAAAATGATACATTTTTTATTATAAATGCAAAATTACAAAGATTTTTCGGAAAAATCAGCAAAAAGTGACAGTTATTCAAAAAAATATTCCTACTTTTGCATCATTACAACAACATTATTATATTGTTGTAGCGTTCGATTACAATTTTGTTTCACCTATCAACATGAAAGTTATGGCAGAATACACTACGATTACAGAGAATTGGAAACGTCTAAGCAACAACCTTCCCTATAAATGGATTGTTGACTACGCATCGTACAACGCATACGGCAACTTTGAACTATCTTCTGATGACTGGGAGAAGAGAGACTACATTGTCAACTTCAAGGGAAACTCTGAGCTGACGACAGAAATCGACCACCAACAAGCCCTCAGCAAGGCAATCATTGACATATCTTCCCTCATCATAGAAACCTTCGGAAAAGAAGCGAGGAAGTTGACTTTCGTATGTATTCCAGCCTCCACACAAGCTAACACCAAACGACGTTTTGAAGAGTTCAGTCAAAAAGTATGCGAGAAGACAGGCATGACAAACGCCTACCCCCTCATCACCTGGACATCAAAGTTGAATCCTGACGATGGAGAGCAAGAAGACGAATACACCTTTGATGCCAATGCACTCAGAGGAAAAGACATTCTGCTTTTCGATGACATCATTGCATCAGGAGGCTCAATCTGCCGATTCGCAGAAAAAACAAAAGCTATGGGAGCAAATGTTGTCGCCGCCATAGCCCTTGGGAAAAAGGTGTAACTAAAACAGGACGTACGTTCGACTACGAAAAGACGTACGTCCATTGATTTACAAACGAGAGAAGCCCTTGGCCAAGCCACCCTCAGATGTTTCTTTATAGAGAGATGGTAGATCGTGCCCCGTCTGCCGCATCACTTCCACCACCCTGTCAAACGACACACTATGATGTCCGTCCGAGAACGAAGCATACAAATCGGCATCCAAGGCGCGAGCCGCTGCAAAAGCATTTCGCTCGATGCAAGGTATCTGAACAAGACCGCAAACGGGGTCGCACGTCATACCCAAGTGATGTTCCAACCCCATCTCTGCCGCATACTCTATCTGGGCCGGACTTCCACCAAAGAGTTGACAAGCAGCAGCCGACGCCATGGCACAAGCTACGCCTACCTCGCCTTGGCATCCCACATCAGCACCACTGATGGAAGCATTCTGCTTGACCACATTGCCAACCAAACCAGCAGTGGCCAAAGCACGAAGAATACGTTGTTCACTCATATCATGGGATGTGTGCATGTGGTAAAGCACAGCAGGCAACACACCGCAAGCCCCACAAGTTGGGGCGGTCACAATGGTTCCACCTGAAGCATTTTCTTCACTGACAGCTAAAGCGTACGCATACACCAAGCCACGGCTCTGAAGCGAAGCACGATACCCCTTGGCCTTGGTGTAATAGGTGGCAGCCTTGCGAGGCAACTTGAGCGGGCCAGGCAACACGCCCTCATGATCAAGCCCATGCCTGATTGCCTGCTTCATGGTTTGCCAGACCACGTCCAAGAAATCCCAAATTTCTGTTCCCTCACACTTCTCGACATATTCCCAAAAAGAACGTCCGTTGTCGTAGCACCACCGCTGTATATCCGCAAGTTTATTTAAGTCATACACATCCTTCGCACCTAGCTCTCTCTGGTCGTCATTTCCTTCCGAAAGCGCACCACCTCCAATGCTATACACGGTCCATTCATCCAAGATGTCACCATCGACATCTTTGCCCACAAATTTCATCCCATTAGGATGAAAGGACAGAAAAGTCTGTGGCTCCCAATTAATCTTGACCGAGTGATGCGGCTGGATAACCTCCTCGATTGCCACATCCGTCATGTGTCCCTTGCCAGTGGCAGCAAGACTTCCATAGAGCGTCACCTCGTAAGATGACGCATTGCCACAACGCTGCAAGAAGAGCCTTGCTGCTCGCTGAGGCCCCATTGTATGACTACTCGACGGTCCCTTTCCTACTCTATATAATTCCTTTAAAGATTTCATCGTAGATAATGTTAAATGCGAAGTTGGTTTTCTGTCTTTTAGAACACAAACAACAAAAGATCAAGCCAAACAGAGACTGCCCAACTTGACCTTTGTCATTATATACCTTATATATAATTACTTGATGATTCCTTCCTCCACGAAAATCTTCTTCAAGACAACCACCGCTTTCTCCACTTGCTCCTTGGTATGAGTTGCCATGAGGGCGAAACGCACCAAAGTATCCTGTGGCGCACAAGCAGGAGGAATGACAGGGTTGATGAACACACCAGCATCGTATGCCAACTTTGTGACAACAAATGTTTTCTCGGCATCACGAACGTAGAGAGGAATGATTGGACTCTCCGTCTCCCCAATCTCGAAACCTTCTTCACGGAAACGTTTCAAGGCGTAGTTGGTAACATCCCAAAGGTTTTCGAAACGCTCAGGTTCATTCTGAATGATATGAAGAGCCTCAAGGGCTGCAGCTGTAGCAGCAGGCGTATTAGAAGCACTGAAGATGTAAGTGCGGCAAGAGTGACGCAAATAGTTGATGGTATCCTTATCTGAAGCGATAAAACCGCCAATAGATGCCAAGCTCTTAGAGAATGTACCCATGATGAGGTCAACCTCATCAGTCAAGCCAAAGTGGTCGCAAACGCCACGTCCCTGTTTGCCAAACACCCCAAGACCATGAGCCTCATCGACCATGATGGAGCAGTTATACTTATGCTTCAATTCTACGATAGCTGGCAAATTAGCCAAATCGCCCTCCATTGAGAACACGCCATCTACCACAATCAGCTTGATAGCCTCCTGAGGAAGTTTTGAGAGCACACGCTCCAAGTCTTCCATATCGTTGTGTTTGTAATGGAGCTGAGTAGCGAAAGAAAGGCGACGACCATCTACGATAGAAGCATGGTCACGATCATCACAGATGATATAGTCGTTACGACCTACCACACACGCCAATACACCTTGGTTTACAGAGAAACCCGTAGAAAAGCAAAGAGTCTCGTCCTTACCCATAAACTCTGCAAGCTCTTTTTCGAGCTGCACATGCAAATCGAGCGTTCCATTCAAGAAACGACTTCCTGCACAACCAGACCCATACTTGTCGAGCGCAGCCTTGGCAGCGTCAATGACACGCTGGTCGTTAGTCAAACCTTGGTAAGCATTAGAGCCAAACATCAAAATATTATGACCATCAATGTCCGTAACCTCTGTCATCTGCTTACTTGTAATCTCACGGAAGTAAGGATACACGCCGGCAGCCATATACTTCTGAGGTTCACGATAATTCTTGTATCTTTCTTGTAATTGTCCCATTATTAATAGGTATATTATTATTCTATTTTTAGTTTCAGGGTGCAAAGATACAAAAAAAGAGTTATAAATCCTACTTTTTTCTAAGAAAGTTATATTTTAGCGTTTTTTTCATTGATAAAAAGCGTTATTTTAGGTATTTTTGTTACTTTTGCACCACTATTATACAAATTTGCAATTATTTGAATGAAGAAAAAGATAGTATTCATCATGAACCCCATCTCAGGCACCAGCAGCAAGTCTGCCATCCCTAGCCTGATAGATACGACATTGGACAAAGAGCTTTTTGAGTACGAGGTAAGGACAACAGAAAGAGCTGGACACGCTTCGGAGATTGCCACTGAAGCCAAAAACAACCATGTGGATATCGTCGTGGCCGTGGGAGGCGACGGCACGGTCAACGAGGTAGCTCGCTCTATTGTGCATTCCCATACCGCCCTTGCCATCCTGCCTTGTGGCTCTGGCAACGGATTGGCTCGCCACCTGCTCCTCCCGATGAACCTCAAGAAAAGTATCGAGATTATTAATCAATGTGAGATTCACGACCTAGACTATGGAGTCATCAACGATTACCCATTCTTCTGCACTTGCGGTATGGGCTTTGATGCTTTTGTCAGCATGAAATTTGCCCAAAGTGGTAAGCGCGGCCCTATCAGCTATGCAGAAAATATTCTAAGAGAAGGACTGAAATACAAGCCTGAGACATACACTCTGGAGGACGAAACGGGAACTAAGCAATACAAGGCGTTCCTGATTTCATGCGCCAACGCTTCACAATATGGCAACAATGCCTACATCGCCCCCCAGGCATCCATGAGCGACGGTCTGATGGACGTTGTCATTATGGAGCCTTTCGACGTGTTGGAAGCGCCACAGGTAAGCTTCGACATGTTCAACAAGACTTTGGATAAAAATTCCAAAATAAAATCTTTCCGCTGTAAGAAACTTCATATCACCCGCAATGCCCCTGGTGTCATCCATTACGACGGCGATCCCGTGATGACAGGTGCCGACATCAACGTACACTTGGAAGAAAAAGGTATCAAGGTGGTTGTCAACCCGTTTGCCGACAAAAATGTCCGCAAACCGAACGCCATCCAATCGGCCTTTGCCGAATTCTTCAACGACCTGAATGCAGTACGTGACGATATTACGAGACAAAGCAAGAAGGTAGAAGTGTTGAGCAAACTTGTACAACGAAAGCTGAACCTATAAGAGGAAGTACCTCCTAACCCAACAAATAACGGACAAATCCTAGAGATAGAATTCGTCCGTTATTTTTGCATACCATTCACTTCGCCTTCCATCGCTTTCCATCATGACCACAACGGCTTCTTCCAGTCCAGAACAACGTTGCCTTGAATACGCCAAGAGATAACGTTTGGGAGCTTTTCTTTCAACAGTCCTCACACCGCACTTTCGCACAAGATAAAAACCTAACACATAGCCTTCTGCGGTGAATTGTTCCACCACTTCAGCAGGCAGTATCACCGAGAAGACCCCCTCCTCAGAAAGCAATCTTCCAACCCCTTGCCACAACTCACGGAACGGCAAAGAGTCTGAATGCCTTGCCACAGCTCGCCTTACGTCAGGATTTTTCATGCTCCCAACAAAGAAAGGAGGATTGCTAACGATGGAATCAAAGAGTTCTTTTTCACGGGCTTCTCGGCAAACACCCGTAGCGTCCAAGCCAAAATCCTGCAAACGAGCATGTATTATCTCCACCCTATCCGCAAAAGGACTTTCCTTAGCATTTTCACGAGCCTGCATACAAGCCTCCTCGTCTATATCAACCCCCCGAACTATTGCCTCTGGAAAACGCTGCGCCATCATGAGAGCAACCAGTCCTGTACCAGAACCGATGTCGAGGATGCGAGAACCACCAGTCGCCCAGCCCCCGAGCAACACGCCATCGGTGCCCACCTTCATAGCACACCTATCTTGCGAGATTTCAAACTGTTTGAATCGGAATCCACTCATACACTTCGTTACTTATTAATTATTTTTAGCACCCATCCTTAGATGCAAAACCAGCATCAAGAATCTTCTTTCTAGAAACGAGAAATCATACAATATATTTTACTTTCATTACGAAAAAAGCCTTTAGTAAACGAAAATACACATTATAATATTAAAAATTGTATCTTTAGCACCATTAATTCAACAAAAAGAGTTAACTTTGCAAGTCAAAATGGATTTATAAACGATTATGAACAATAATAGAGATACGCAAGTACAGATGATCGCCGATTACGAAGGCGACGTAAGGCAACTAATTACAGACAGAGAACCGGGCACATACCCAATCTTGTGCACCCGCGACCTTGTACTATTCCCTACTGTCCTCACCCCCATTGTTTTGGGAAGAAGCCAAAGCATCGCCGTATTGGATTATCTTAATCAACAAAAAGATGCCATATTCTGCACCTTCTGTCAAAAAGACGTTGATGTAGAAGACCCAAACCAAGAGGACTTGTATGACACAGGTGTGTTCTGCCGTCTCATCAAGATCATCAACCTCCCTGGGCAGGAAGAACAAACGACCATCGTTGTACAAGGCTTAGGCAGATGCAAGTTGAACCGCATCACCAAAAAGCAACCTTTCTACGAAGGTGAGGTAGAGAGTATCTCTGAAGGTTGGCCAGCAAAAAACGACCCCGAATTCAGTGTTCTATTGCAAACACTACATACACTCACCATCAACATCATACATGCTTGTGACGAGTTGCCAAACGAGGCAGAATATGCGCTCAACAACATTTCCAACCCTTTGGTACGCCCCAACTTCATCTTCTCTTCCATGCCGTTCTCTCTCGATGACAAAATTAAATTGCTCAAGTTGGACAAACTCAACGACCGCATGATGGAGGCCATCAAGATGGGCAACAAATTGATGCAAATGTTCGCTTTGCAGTCTGACATTCGCAGAAAGACCAAGAACGACCTCGATGAGCAGCAGCGTGAATACTTCCTGCAACAACAACTAAAAAATATCAAGGAAGAGCTAGGCTCCAACGAGATAAGTCCCGAGAAAAAGGAATTGCTGGAAAAAGCTAAGAAAAAGAACTGGGACGAGAACATCGAGAAAACTTTCCACAAGGAATACAAGAAGCTAGACACACTGCATCCTCAAAGTCCAGATTACTCCATTCAGGTGAACTACTTGCAAACCTTGGTTGATTTGCCTTGGAACAACTGCACCAAAGATGACTTGAGCCTGAAACACGCCAAGAAAGTACTCGACAAAGACCACTACGGCATGGAAAAGGTGAAAGAACGCATCTTGGAATACTTGGCAGTGAGAGCTTTGCGTGATGACTTGAAGAGCCCCATCCTCTGCCTCTATGGTCCTCCAGGAGTAGGCAAGACAAGTCTTGGGAAGAGCATTGCAGAAGCCATGAAGAGGAAATACGTAAGAGTTTCACTGGGAGGCTTGCACGACGAAGCAGAGATTCGTGGACATCGCCGCACCTATATCGGTGCCATGCCCGGCCGCATCATCAAGAACATCCAAAAAGCAGGTAGCGCAAATCCAGTCTTTATCCTTGACGAGATAGACAAGATAGCGCAAATGAACTTCAATGGAGACCCTTCATCAGCATTGTTGGAAGTACTAGACCCCGAGCAGAACAAAGCATTCCATGACAACTATCTTGACGTAGATTACGACTTGTCGAAGGTTTTGTTTATCGCTACGGCCAACGACTTGGCTTCCATCCCACGCCCATTGCTCGACCGCATGGAACTGATAGAGGTAGGCGGTTATATCACCGAAGAAAAAGTGGAAATCGCCAAGCGCCACCTCGTACCTAGAGAACTGGAGAACACGGGACTCAGCAAATATACTCCCAAGATAAAGTTCGCCAAGATAGCCTTGGAGAAAATCATAGAGCAATATACCAGGGAGAGTGGTGTGAGACAACTAGAAAAGCAAGTGAACAAGGCACTAAGAAAGATGGCATACAAGTTGGCTTACGAGGAAGAGTTGGAGACAACCAGCATCACCCCTACAGAGGTGAAGGAGCTATTGGGAAACCCACCTTTCAACCGGGACATCTACCAGGGCAACGACTACGCTGGTGTTGTAACAGGACTCGCTTGGACATCGGTAGGCGGTGAGATTCTCTTCATTGAGACATCGCTCAGCAAAGGGAAAGCTGGAAAACTGACCCTCACCGGCAACCTTGGAGACGTGATGAAAGAATCGGCAATCATCGCCTTAGAATACGTCAAGGCGCACATCGACTTGCTTGGTGTAGATTATCGCATTTTCAGCAATTGGAACATCCACATCCATGTACCTGAGGGGGCAACGCCCAAAGACGGACCGTCGGCAGGTATCACAATTGCCACCAGCATCGCCTCGGCTCTGACCCAACGCAAGGTACGCAAAAACACCGCCATGACTGGCGAGATTACTCTTCGGGGCAAGGTGCTCCCTGTAGGTGGCATCAAAGAAAAGATTCTGGCAGCCAAGAGAGCAGGCATCACAGACATCGTGATGTGCCAAGCCAACAAAAAAGACATTGAAGACATTCCTGAGCAATACCGCAAGGGAGTATCGTTCCACTACGTAGAGAACGTATCTGATGTCTGGAATTTCGCCCTCACCGACGAAATGGTAGCGAATCCAATAGACTTCACCATCGAAGAAGATAAACACAAAAAAGAAGAAAAATGAAATTTGAATTACAAGTAACAGATAAAGCAAGTGATGCACGCACTGGTATCATCACCACCGACCATGGTCAAATCAAGACCCCAATCTTCATGCCCGTGGGCACTGTGGGCTCGGTGAAGGGTGTACACTTCGACGAGTTGCGTAACCAAGTCAAGGCACAAATCATCCTGGGCAACACATATCACCTCTACCTCCGCCCAGGTCTGGAGGTGATGAAAGCTGCCGGTGGCTTGCATGGCTTCAACGGGTGGGAACGCCCTATCCTCACTGACAGCGGTGGTTTCCAAGTATTCTCACTGACAGGTATTCGGAAACTGAAAGAAGAAGGGTGCGAGTTTCGTTCACACATAGATGGTAGCAAGCACATCTTCACACCGGAAAACGTGATGGACACAGAGCGTATCATCGGTGCCGACATCATGATGGCACTCGACGAATGTCCTCCAGGACAAAGTGATTTCCAGTATGCCAAGAAGAGCCTTGAGATGACCCAACGATGGCTCGACCGTTGCTTCAAACGTTTCAATGAGACGGAGCCATTGTATGGCTACAGCCAAAGTCTCTTTCCCATCGTACAAGGCTGTACCTTCCCTGAGTTGAGAAGAGAGGCGGCCAAATACGTTGCAGACAAGGGAGCCGATGGCAATGCCATTGGTGGTCTTGCCGTAGGTGAACCTACAGAGGTGATGTATGAAATGATAGAGGTGGTAAACGAGATCTTACCAAAGGACAAGCCTCGCTATTTGATGGGAGTCGGCACCCCACAAAACATATTGGAAGCCATCGAGCGTGGTGTCGATATGTTTGACTGCGTGATGCCTACGAGAAATGGGCGCAACGCCATGCTTTTCACCTACAATGGAACGATGAATATGCGCAACAAGAAATGGGAGATGGACTTCAGCCCTGTCGATCCAGAAGGATGCGACATCGACCGCACCACGACCAAGGCATACTTGCATCATCTCTTCAAGGCGCAAGAGCTACTCGCCATGCAGATAGCCAGCATCCACAACCTAGCTTTCTATCTACGACTCGTAACAGATGCCCGCCAACACATCGAACAAGGCGACTTCGTGCAGTGGAAACGCTCCATTATCGACCAACTAGGACGTAGAATATAATCTCCTCTCCCTATTCTGGCAGAGAGAGTAAAACGGAATAAAGCAATGAAAACATTTCATCAAATAAGGAAACATCGCCGAAGATACAAGTTGAAGCGATGGTTTGGGAAACATTTCGCTTGGCTTGTCAAGGCTGTAAGATGGACGGTCCATAAGTTGAGATTCCTAAGAGTCCTTAGATACCTCAACCCTTTCAGATACATCAAGAAGCTGGACTGGTACATCATCAAGAAGTTTGTGGGATACTATTTCTTCAGCATCGCACTGATTATCTCCATCGCCATCGTCTTCGACGTGAACGACAACTTGGCTAAATTTACAGAGAACCACGCACCATTGCGTGCTATCGTTTTCGACTACTACGCCAACTTCGTGCCATACTTCGCCAACTTGTTTAGTGCCTTGTTTGTATTCATCGCCGTCATCCTCTTCACAACCAAGATGGCAAGCAACTCGGAGATTATAGCCATCCTTGCCTCAGGAACTTCCTTCAAGCGTCTAATGCGCCCTTACATGCTGACCTGTATCTTGCTTTCAGCACTCTCCTACTCCCTGTCGGCATACGTGATTCCTCATGGAACGGTGATACGCCAGAACTTCGAGAACCTATACAAGAAGAAAGCCAAGAACACTTCTGCCGACAATGTGCAGCTGCAAGTGGATAGAGGTGTCATCGCTTACATACAGCATTATGACAACAACCAGAAACGAGGCTATGGATTCTGCCTGGACAAGTTTCAAGACAAAAAATTGGTAAGCCACTTGACTGCCATGGAGGTGCAATACGACACAATTTCCGACTCCAAGTATCACTGGAAGATCAGAAACTGGAAAATCCGCAAACTGCAAGGAATGAGAGAACACATCACCAGTGGCTCCGAAAAAGACACGTTGATAACCATGGAACCAACCGACCTGGTCTATTCCAAAGGACAGCAAGAGACCTTCACCAGTCCCGAGCTAAAGGAATACATCAGCAAACAGATAGACCGTGGTTCTGGAAATGTGGTACAATATCAAGTAGAGTATCATAAGCGTATAGCAGCATCGTTCGCCTCCTTCATTCTGACCATCATCGGTCTGTCGCTATCAGCAAAGAAGCGTAAGGGAGGAATGGGATTGGCTCTCGGCATTGGTTTGGCTTTGAGTTTCGGCTATATCATGCTACAGACGGTATCAGCGACTTTTGCCATACAAGCAAACTTTCCATCGATGCTTGCTGCATGGATGCCCAATATCATCTTTGCGGTAGTTGCATACCTCTGTTATCGCAAGGCACCGAGATAAAAATAGTAATAAAATAAATTAAGAAATAGAATTTATGTATTTTGACGAATTAGATTTGAACGACAATGTGCTCGATGCACTTTATGACATGCACTTCGACACATGCACCCCTGTACAAGAAAAATGTATTCCTGAGATATTAAAAGGAAATGACGTGCTTGGAGTGGCTCAGACAGGTACAGGAAAGACCGCAGCCTATCTGCTTCCTATCCTCAGCAAACTTGATGACGGCAACTATCCAGAGGATGCCATTAACTGTGTCATCATGTCACCAACACGCGAACTAGCCCAGCAAATAGACCAAGCCATGCAAGGCTTTAGCTACTATCTGCAAGGTGTTAGCAGCGTGGCTGTTTATGGTGGCAACGACGGCGGGAGATATGATCAGGAGTTGAAGAGCCTCCGTATGGGAGCCGATGTGGTCATCGCTACACCAGGACGCCTGATCACTCATATCAGCCTGGGCAACGTGGATTTAAGCAAAGTAAGTTTCTTCATTCTCGACGAGGCGGACCGTATGCTCGACATGGGCTTCTCCGAAGACATCATGACCATCGCCAAGAAACTGCCAAAGTCTTGCCAAACAATCATGTTCTCTGCCACCATGCCAACCAAGATAGAGGAACTTGCCAAGACACTTCTCAAAAATCCTGTGGAAATCAAGTTGGCAGTCAGCAAACCTGCTGAAAAAATCAAGCAAGAGGCATACGTGTGCTATGAGGCCCAAAAGATGAGCATCATCAAAAACATCTTCAAAGCCGGAGACTTGAAGCGCGTCATCATCTTCTGTGGAAGCAAGACGAAGGTAAAGCAACTCTCCGCTTCTCTCAAGCAACAAAAAATCAATTGTGGAGAGATGCACTCCGACCTAGCCCAACAAGAACGTGACCACATCATGTTCAAGTTTAAGAGTGGGCAGATTGACGTGCTTGTCGCCACAGATATTGTGGCACGCGGTATCGACATTGATGACATCACACTTGTCATCAACTTTGATGTGCCACACGACACAGAAGACTACGTTCACCGTATAGGTCGTACCGCACGTGCCGACCGTGACGGCAGAGCTATCACCCTTATCAACGAAATGGACATGTACTACTTCCAACAGATAGAAAAGTTCTTGGAGGAGGTAGTTGAGAAAACACCATTGCCAGAAGACTGCGGCGAAGGTCCAGAGTACAAGAAATTGGACAAGCCTTCCAAAGGTGGAAACGGAAAAGGCAAGACAAGTGCAAAAAGCCGCCGCCAGAAAGACCGTGACCAAACTGCCCACAAACGTAAGCCAAACAATAAAAACAATCGTGGAGAGAACCGTCCTAGGCAGGAGGCAAACAACAAGCCACAAGACTCTGGTACTCAACAAGGAGGCAACGCTCAACAAGTAAACAATAAATCTGGCGAGAACAAGCAAGGAGAAAACAAGCAAAGAAACAACAGACAAGGACAAGGCGACAAGAACAACAAGAAGAATCGCCAAAACAAGAACAAGCAAGGAGAACACCGCCAAAACGACAACCGGCAAGATGGGACCATTCGTCCAAACGGCAAGCGTAACAATGGTGGGGAGAACGTTCGTCCTGGTAGCAATGGGCGTGGAAGAGGCGTCGCCCAAAAGAAGTCTAGCGACAAGACTGCTTCTCGCAAGCCAACCCCTATCGTAAACCCACAGAAGAAGGAAAATGTTGTGAAGAAATTCATTAAACGTATCTTTGGCTTTAAGAAATAATAGATTTCTCACAACAAAAAGTCCTATTCTGAGTTATATAGGAAACGAACTAATTCAAGAATCATGAAGAAATATATCATCTTAGCACTCTTTGCGATGCTAACTTCGGCAAAAGTCATGGCACAATCTTCCATGACCGACGACCAAGTGATGAGTTTTGTGGTTAAAGAGCACAACGCTGGTACGTCAAATGCCCAAATAGTCACCAAACTGATGCAGAAAGGTGTCGATATTTCCCAAATCCGACGTGTCCGCACTCGCTATGAGCGTGAGGCAAAGCAAGGAGGACTTGGGAACATCTCAGCTGAAAACTCGCAAAAGGGAATCTCACGCCTACGTACCAATAATGGTAAAACCCGTGAGGACTATGGCAAGGTGGCCGACCAAGAGGCTTCCAACTATAGCAATTATCGTGTGAAAGCCCAACAGGACAACACATATAGACATACATACGATAACAATGACGAGGAATACGTGGATATGCAAGACGAGATGTACGGCATCTTTCCTGACTCCACCCAAATGCTCCAACGCTTGCTGGCAGAGCAAAAGATGAAGAAAAAGAAGGTCTTCGGTCGTGACATATTCAACAACAAGGAGCTGAGCTTTGAGCCAAACATGAATATTGCTACGCCTCAGAATTACCGCCTTGGCCCTGGAGATGCCGTCATCATAGATATCTATGGGGCATCACAGAAGACCATCGAGAGCACCGTCTCTCCCGACGGAACTGTCACCATCGAAGGTTATGGTCCTGTCAGTGTTAGCGGACTTACCGTAGCACAGGCAAATGCCCGCCTACGTAGCACCCTCGGAAGTAGATACACGTCTAGCCATGTACGTCTTACCATAGGACAGACAAAGACCATCATGGTCAATGTGATGGGCGAAGTAAAGGCACCGGGCACTTATACATTGTCGGCCTTTGCCACTGTATTCCATGCTCTCTACATGGCAGGAGGAACAAACGAGTTGGGTACGCTCCGTAATATAAAGGTATATAGAAACAACCGCCTCGTTACTGTCGTTGATATCTATGATTACATTCTCAACGGCAAACTAACAGGCAACGTTCGCCTTGCCGACAATGACGTCATCGTTGTCGGACCATACGACTGCTTGGTGAATATTACAGGTAAAGTGAAACGTCCGATGTTCTATGAGATGAAAAAGAGCGAGAGCATCAACTCCTTGCTCAAATACTCTGGCAGTTTTACGGGTGATGCCTACAAGAAAGCTATTCGTGTAAATCGTAAGACTGGGCGCGAATATACGGTATTTAATGTGGGGGAATTTGACTTTTCCTGTTTCCGCATCGAAGATGGCGACTCTGTTAGCGTTGACTCCATCTTACCACGCTACGCCAACACTGTGGAAGTGAAGGGAGCAGTTTTCCGTCCGGGCATGTACAACCTTGGCGAACAAGTAAATAGTGTTCGTACATTGGTTGAGCATGCAGAGGGATTGACCGAAGAGGCATTCACCAATCGTGCCGTCATGCACCGCATGAAAGCAGACCGTTCACTAGAGGTCATCAGCATTGACATTGAAGGTATCATGAGTGGCAAAGTAGCAGATGTTCCACTGAAAGAAAACGACGTGCTCTTCATCCCTACTCGCCAAGACAAGATGACAGAACGTACCATCACGATACGAGGTGAAGTACAATATCCTGGTGTCTATAAATATGCCGACAACGAAACCATTGAAGACTTCGTGCTCCAAGCTGGCGGTTTAACCGACAAAGCTTCTGTTGTCAACGTAAATGTAAGCCGACGTGTTTCTGATGCCAAGGCTCTGCGCCCAGACAGCGTGATAGCCCAAACCTTCACACTATCCTTGAAAGACGGCTTTGTTGTCGATGGCACACCAGGGTTTGTCCTCATGCCGTTCGATGCGGTTTCCATCCGCAAGAGTCCTGCCTACGCAGAACAACAAAATGTCAAGATTGAAGGCGAGGTGATGTTTACGGGTGAATACACTCTGGCGAAACGTAACTCTCGCCTAAGCGACCTATTCAAGAAGTCTGGTGGTGCTACCGAAGAAGCCTATATCAAGGGAGCGCGCCTGATCCGCAGAGCAAACGAAACCGAGAAAGCTCGTATGGAGGCTGCACTGAAGATGCAGAGAGAGCAACAACAAAAGAATCTGCTCCAACTAGCGGCTAGCAGCAATGGCGGCAACATACAACAGGCTGCCGAAGGTGCAAAAAACGCCGAGTTGGAGAAATTCAACATACCAAACGAATTTCCTGTAGGTATCGATTTGGAAGCTGCCATCAAGAATCCTGGTTGTGACGAAGACTTGGTTCTCCGCGAAGGCGACCGCTTGGTTGTTCCGCAGTATAACGGAACGGTTAAGATCAACGGTGCTGTCATGTATGCCAATACGGTAGCTTACGAGAAAGGCAAACGGGCTTCTTACTATATAGACCAAGCCGGTGGTTTTGCTTCGGATGCCATGAAGAGCAAAGCTTATATCATCTATATGAATGGCAAGGTTGCTAAACTAGGACATGGAGCCAAAGTTCAACCGGGTTGCGAGATTGTAATCCCTGCCAAACTCAAGCGTAAGATGAGTATGGCAGAAACTATGAGTCTCGGCACAAGCATGTCAAGTATCGCTGCCATGATTGCAACGATCGCTAATCTAAGTAAGTAAGATATTTAAATGCAAACACAAAAAACTCGTGAACCTGCAAAGATTCACGAGTTTTTGTGTTTTTAATATCCCATTTGTTCCAAAGCTGTAGCCAACTGGTCAGGACAACTGGTTGGCTTGTTGCCACACTTGATGCCCTTCAACCGACCTATCACCTCCTTTGCCTTCATATCACGAATCAAGGCACAGACACCTTGTGTGTTACCGTCACAGCCACCGATGAACTGCGCATCCCTCACAATGCCATCCTCATCGACACTGATACAAATATATTTTGAGCAAGTTCCATGTGTCTGATAAGTTACCTTCTTCAAAACAGCCTTCTTCGTCTCTTGTATTGCCATATTTCCTATCCGTATAAAAAACAAGAGGAGCTTCCCTCCCAAGAGAAAGCTCCCCCAATATAAGACTTAAATTCTTCGCTATTACTCTGCGTCAGCAGGAATCTCTGGTTTCATGTTGGTATAGACAGTCTGAACATCATCAAACTCCTCCAACTTCTCCACCATCTTGTCGATGGTCTCACGCTCCTCTGCCGTCACATCCTTCAAGTCATTAGGAATGTAGGTGAACTCAGCACCTGTCACCTCGAAACCTTCTGCCTCCAAGTGCTTCTGAATCTCGCCAAAGCTTGTTGGTGCACCATAGATTGTGATTTCGTTGGCCTCCTCATCCTCATCAAACTCATCCTCTACACCATAGTCTATCAAGTCGAGGATCATCTCGTCCATATCCAAACCTTCCTTCTTCTTGAAAGTGAAGACGGACTTGTGGTCAAAGAGGAATGAAAGAGAACCCGTTGTACCAAGATTACCATTGAACTTGTTGAATACAGAACGAACGTCAGCTACGGTACGAGTTGTGTTATCTGTCAAAGTGTCAACAAAGACAGCAACTCCGTGAGGACCATATCCCTCGTATGTCACTTCCTTGTAATCGCTGGTATCCTTACCACAAGCATTCTTGATAGCACGAGCGATGTTATCCTTAGGCATATTCTCACGCTTGCAGTTAGCGATGATGGCACGCAATGTAGGATTGTTCTCTGGCTCAGGACCGCCAGCCTTTACTGCGATTGCAATCTGCTTGCCTAACTTTGTGAATGTCTTGGCCATGTGGCCCCATCTTTTCAGCTTTGTAGCTTTACGATACTCAAATGCTCTTCCCATTGGAATTTAATTTTAAATATTTATCGTTTATATGTTATAATTTCTTTTGATATGTGCACTACCACTTATAGAGTGTGAAATTAGCGCAGCTCCGCATTCAACTTACCTGTCAAGTTGGCGATGAGCTTCTTCATGATAGCCTCAATCTGCTTATCATTCAAAGTTTTCTCCTCATCCTGAAGGATAAAGTTGACGGCATAGCTCTTCTTGCCCTCTGGCAAGTTCTTGCCCTCATACACATCGAAGAGTACCACGCTCTTGAGGAGCTTCTTCTCTGTCTGACGGGCGATTTGCTCTATCTGCGAGAACTCGACATTCTTATCTACGAGCAAGGCCAAGTCACGGCTCACAGAAGGATACTTGCTGATGTCTGTATAAGTGAGGTTCACCTTCTTGATGCCCTTCATCAAGTTGTCCCAGTGTACATCGGCATAGAACACATCCTGATCGATACCGAACGCCTTCTTAAGCTTCAAACCGAGGACACCCAACTCCACCAAAACCTTACCAACACGCGTCTCATACTGCACGCCCTTAGAGAAGATGTTGTTGTCGCTATGCTTAACCACCACATTGTTGGCCGGCATTCCTACACGACGGAGGATGTTCTCTACCACTGCCTTCAACTCGTAGATACTGCTCTGCTCGTCTGCATGAGCCCAGTTGCCTTCTACTCGCTTTCCTGTAATGAAGAGAGAGATGTGACCTTCCTGACTATACCCCTTGATAGGATTTTCTGCGTCCCACTTCTCCTTATTATATATATAGGTGTTACCCACCTCGAAAAACTTCAAGTTTTGGCTCTTGTGATTGATATTGCGAGATACGCTCTCCAAACCACCAAACAACATCGTTTGGCGCATCACACCTAGGTCTGCGCTCAATGGGTTCATCACCTTTACCGTATGTTCATCTGGATAAGCATTGAGATCGAAGTCGGTATAGTAACTTGCCTTGGTCAAGGAGTTGTTCAAAATCTCCATGAAACCCTCGCCTACCAACTGCTCCGCCACGATGTTCTGCGTATGATAGTGCTTGTCTTCTTCCCCTTGAACGGTCAAAGAACTCTTCAACTGGGTAGGAATCTCCACATTGTTATATCCATAGATACGGAGAATGTCCTCCACCACGTCACAAGGACGTTGCACATCCACACGATATGGAGGAACAAGCAAGTCGATGCCCTCAGCATCTTCCTTCACAATTTTCATTTCCAAGGAAGTAGCGATATTCTTGATAGTCTCGAAGCCAATTTCCTTACCGATGAGACGATGAGCATACCCATAGTTCAAACGAACGGGGAAATCTTGGATAGGCTCTGGATATACATCCTTGATTTGCATGGAAATCTTACCACCAGCCAACTGCTTGCAGAGAATTGCAGCCTGCTTCAAGGCATAAATCTGTCCGTTAGGATCGACGCCACGCTCAAAACGATAGCTGGCATCAGTACTCAACCCATGACGGCGGGCACTCTTACGAATCCATGTAGGATGGAAATAGGCACTCTCCAAGACCACACTCTTGGTTGTCTCATAAGTACCAGAGCCCTTACCACCAAAGATTCCAGCGATACACATAGGCTCCTCGCTGTTGCAAATACTCAAGTCGTGCTCACCGAGGGTGTGTTCCTCACCATCGAGCGTGATAAACTTAGTACCCTCCGGCTGGGTGCGGACAACGATCTTATGCCCCGTCACCATATCAGCATCAAAGCAGTGGAGAGGCTGACCGTATGCCATCATGATATAGTTAGTAATATCCACGATGTTGTTGATCGGGCGCAAGCCTACGATATTCAACTTGTCCTGCAACCACTTAGGACTTTCCTTTACCTCACAGTCGGTAACACTCACACAAGCATAACGCTTGCAAGCATCGGTGTTCTGAATCTCGACCTCGATAGGAAGTTCCTCGTTATCCACAACAAACTCGTCGCAAGAAGGACGATGAAGGCTGGTCTCATAGCCATTCTGCTTCAACCAAGCATAAAGGTCACGAGCCACACCATAGTGACCAAGTGCGTCGGCGCGGTTGGCTGTAATATCAATCTCGATAAGCCAATCGCTCTCCAAGTGATAATATTCAGCGGCAGGCTGCCCCACGGGAGCATCCTCTGGGAGCACGATGATACCAGCATGGTCGGTACCGATGCCAATCTCGTCCTCGGCACAAATCATACCAAGGCTCTCCACCCCACGGAGTTTGCTCTTCTTGATGGTAAAACTTTGGTCGCCGTCGTAAAGCACGCAGCCCAAGTCGGCAACGATTACTTTCTGCCCCGCAGACACATTAGGAGCACCACAGACAATCTGCTGAGGTTCGCCCTTGCCGAGGTCAACGGTAGTTACATGGAGGTGGTCGCTGTTGGGATGCGCTTCACATGTCAATACCTTACCTACGTAAAGACCTTTCAATCCACCCTTGATGGACTGAACTTCTTCTAAAGCGTCAACTTCGAGTCCGCATGATGTCAGCGCGTCCGCTGTCTCCTGAGGAGTCAAGTCGAAATCGACATATTCTTTAAGCCATTTGTAAGAAACGTTCATTATAATGATTTTTATTGTATTTTCTCTAAAACTTTGCAAAAATACAAAAAAAATGGCATTTAGACGAAAAATTATTCGTATATTTGCACTTATTAAAAGTTTAAGTATCATTTTCAAGCTAAAAAGTATATGCGAAAAGAAAATTCCGCACATTTCACACCGCTAATGGGCATCAGCATTATACTGACGATTAGCATCCTCGCAGCTAGATTTAGCTACGCTTACCTTGACACGACACATTGGCTCATCGCCAGCGTCTTGTCCTGGGGTATTGCATTTATTCTTTACAAAAGAAAGGTAAATGTTTTCAAGAATTTTCAAAGGCAAGTCACCTTGCAATGCCTCGCCACCTACACTTGCATTCTCATGTCAGGAGGCCTCATTACATCCCATCAGATAGACAATTCGCAAAAGCCCATCCAAGTCGTTGACGCAAAAGAGCTTTCCTCGCTGGACAAAACTATCATAAAAGCCCAAGCATACCGATCCGCCATCTCACAGAGGATGCAAAGCCTCAACATCAAAGACCAAGACTATGCCGTCATCGCTGCCATGGCCTTGGGAGACAAGACTGCTCTCAACAAAGATACCAAGGATATTTATTCCATCTCTGGTGCTAGTCATATTCTGGCTGTCAGCGGATTACACATAGGGATCATCTTTCAACTATTCATTTTATTGTTGGGAGGGAAGAGGCGTTCCTTTCTCACGATTTCGCTTTCAATGATTGCCATTTGGGCATACGTCATCTTAATAGGGATGCCTGCAAGCGCAGTACGTTCGGCAACGATGATTAGCATTTACAGTTTCGCCCTGCTTGCTCACAAAGAAGCAATATCGCTCAACAACTTATGCTTTGCCTACGTCATCATGCTCTTTGCCAATCCCCTCTATCTCTTCGACATCAGCTTTCAAATGTCATTCCTAGCGGTTGGTTCCATCCTCCTCTTCTCGCCTTTCTATAAAAACCTACCTGGTCAAAACCGAATCTACCGCTGGGCGAAAGGTATGTTCTTGATGTCATTGGCTGCTCAAATTGGCACGCTCCCTCTCATCGCCTACTATTTCGGCCGCATATCCTGCTATTCTCTTTTCACAGGATTCATAGCTATCCCTGCAGCCACATTCATCCTTTACCTATCAGCCGTCACCCTATTTCTTGTACCATTCACCTTTATTCCATATATCACCATCATCACCACTCCCATCCTACATTTCGTGGCGAGCTGTCTCGTAAGCATTACCCAAGCCTGCAATACTGCCTTGAAACTCGTCACCCTTTTGCCCGGAGCTAGCATCGAGGGGATAAAAATGAATATCCCACAACTTTGCCTCATTTACCTCGGTATCACCGTGGGATATATACTATTAAAGAAAGTAAGTGGACTACAGAGAAAGCGGATTTTTAGCCTATGATAATTATTTGGATAAGTTTTATGCTAACATATCCTATCTTTCCTCTATAAAACCTAAATGATTCCCCTCGCAAGGGTAACTAAAACAAGGGAGTTTGTGCCATGGACATAACAGCAAGGAGGCTTCTACTCTATATTGATCTAACATCTTCATGAAACAATCTATGTCCACAGCCAAACAACTATTCTGCCAATAGTTGTTTGGCAGGAACATGAGCTATATCACCTTGAGCATCGACTATCACAACACTACGATTATGCAGTGCTTTTTCGACAAACATATTGTGCTGCGCTTCTGCAAGCCCTTCATCAACCTTATTCAAGAAATCTTCAATATCGTATTCACTCATAATTCTTTATTATTTCATATTTAACTTTATCTTTGACTTTTGTCGGAATTTAATTTCCGCCAAAAGCTATCCATTTACCACTTTTGTCATTATTATCATAAAGAACCCAAATATCCACCTGATCCATATAGATTTCAAAAAGATTTTTTACGCCTGCCTTATACCGCCGTTCTATCACAGGAGTAGGAATGTCATGTCCACCACATGCAACTCTTTCTGCAACACGTTGTTTTTGCCACCTCTGCATTTTTCAACCAAAAGAACAACAGGTGAACTACATAACCTCTCTCATGTGCTCTCCTCACAAGATTGACATACGACTTAGTTGCCAAGGTTGTCTCTATGGAGAAAGGCTCTCCCGATTCTAACAGTTCGTCTATTCGTTTCAGCATCAAGCGACCTGCCTCTATCGCCACTCCCTCAGGATTGAATGGCGACAAGCCTTTGGCTATTTCATCGGCATTGACAAATTCCTTCACAAGCAATGACTTGGGAAGTATTGTATTAGAAGCCGTCGTCTTTCCTGCTCCATTACAGCCTGCTATGATATATAAATGCTTTACCATATTCGTTCGCAAAAATAGCAATTATTCTTGAAACAACAAAACTTTTAGCAGAAAAGTTATTCTTATACTTTCAAATCCGATAAATCCACCTTATATTTCACTATCTTTATTCAAAGACTTCATCTATTCCATTCTCCTCAAAATCATCCTTAGCTTTCGCTTTGCAAGGATTGTAATCCTCGGGAATGTCAAATTTCGCCATAGGGTCGATTCCTAGCGAGGGGTCGGCATAGACCTTCTTCATGAAAATCGCCCATATAGGTAGAGCCATCGTCGCACCTTGTCCCATGTTCATGGTGTCAAAGTGGATGTCACGATCCTCACCACCTACCCAACAGCCCGTTACCAACTGCGGCGTGAAGCCTATGAACCAACCATCACTATTGTTGTTGGTCGTCCCCGTCTTGGCTCCCACCTCACCTTCTATATTATAGCGATAGCGCAAACGCCCGGCAGTACCATTATCGACTACGCCCATCAGCATCGTGAGCATCTTCATCGCATTGTCGGCACTTATCACCTCGTTCATGCGAGGCTGGAAGGTAGCAACCGTGTTACCCTCGTTGTCCTCGATACGACTCACAAACATCGGGGCGGTACGAATACCATGGTTGGCAAAAACGGTATAGGCACTCACCATTTCTGCCACGCTCACCTCGCAAGGACCAAGACAAAGGCTCATAGAGGCATGTATGTCAGGATTATGAATACCAAAATCGTGGAGCATCTGGACGAACTGAGAAGGATTCAACTTACTCATCAAGTAAGCACTGATCCAGTTGTTGCTCTGTGCCAGCCCCCACTTCAGCGGAACCATCTGTCCATAACGAGCATGATTGGCATTACGAGGAGTCCAAGGCTTTCCTGCCACCATGTAAGTACGTTGGCGGTTAGGCGCATAATCGCAAGGAGTAAATCCATTCTCCATCGCCAAGCTATACAAGAATGGCTTGATGGTAGAGCCCACCTGTCGGCGTCCCAAGCTTACCATGTCATACATAAAGTGTGGATAATCCAAACCACCCACGTATGCCTTTACCGCCCCCGTCTTTGGATCCATGCTCATAAAGCCAGAACGCAAGAATCCCTTATAATAACGGATAGAGTCGAGCGGACTCATCAGCGTATCTATGTCTCCATGATAGGTGAAGACGGTCATCTCAGTCTTCTTTCTGAATGCAGCCTTTATCTCGTCTGGCGCATAGCCGGCAGCCTTCATGTTGCGCCATCGCTCGCTTTGGGTAATGGAGCGATTCAAGATGCTTCGTATTTGCTGCGGTGTCAATTTATCCGAGAAAGGGGAACTTGCTTTGGGGCGATTCTCTTTATCGAAAGCAGGTTGCAAATAGCGGGCCACATGCTGATAGACAGCTTCTTCGGCATATTTCTGTATACGACTGTCAAGAGTGGTAAACACCTTTAAGCCATCAGTATATACATTATAAGGAGAACCATCCTTCTTATAGTTTTTATTACACCAGCCATACAGAGGATCGCTTTCCCAAGTAATCGAATCCACCACAAACTGCACCTTGTTCCAAGATGGATAATCAGTACGTTGTGGTCGCTTTGCCATCATATACTGACGCAGGAACTCTCTCAAATAAGTTGCCGTACCATCCTTGTGGTCCGTACGATGGAAGTTGAGAGTCAGGGATTCCGCAGAATACTGCTCGTATTCAGATCGGTTCATATATCCCACCTTCACCATCTGTGAAAGAACGACATTACGACGTTCCTTGGCACGTTCAGGATAACGCACTGGGTTGAAAAGCGACGGATTCTTGCAGAGTCCTATCAGAGTAGCGGCCTCGCAAATGGTCAAATCCTTCGGTTCTTTATTAAAATAGGTATTTGCTGCCGTCTTGATACCGACGGCATTGTGCAAGAAGTCGAAGTAGTTGAGATAGAGGGCGATAATCTCCTCCTTGGTATAATATCGCTCCAATTTAATGGCAATCACCCACTCTATTGGTTTTTGAAACATACGTTGCGTCGTACTCTGCGCCGTACTACTATACAACTGTTTAGCCAACTGCTGCGTAATAGTAGAGCCACCCCCCGCATTAGCTTGCCCCAAAATGCCTCGTTTTATAATAGCACGCCCCAGCGCACGGTAGTCGATGCCCGAATGCTCATAGAATCGTTCATCCTCCGTGGCTACAAGTGCCTTTACCAGATAAGGAGACATTTTGCTGTAAGGTATCACGATACGGTTCTCCTTGTTGAGATTCCAAGTTCCCAACACCTTGCCATCCGAAGAATACACTTGGGTGGCAAACCGATTGATAGGATTCTGCAAATCCTCTATGTCGGGCATATAGCCTATCAAACCAAACCAGATGGCAAAGAAACCTGCCATCACAGCCAGGACTCCCGCCGCGAGCAGTCCCCATAATATGTGTACGAAACGTTTTCTCATCTTAAAACTCCCCATGCGATATAGTCGCTAGAACCATACCGCATGGGGAAGAACGCGTTAGTTTATCTTTGTTATACCTTCACTTAATCCAAGTTCAAGCTACTCTTGATTGCCTCGATCTTCTCTTCGGCAGCCTTGGTGCAACGAGCATAGCATCCTGCGCACTTGAAAGAAGAATCCTTTACCTCGATATAGAACTTAATCTTTGGCTCTGTACCTGATGGGCGAACGCTCACCTTGGTATTGTCATCGCAGAACCACTGGAGCACATTGCTTGTCGCAGGCATGTTAAGTTTCTCGACACTACCCTCGGCATGCTTCACCTCAAGGCTCTGGTAATCCTTCCAAGTTACCACCTTGCTTCCGCCCAAGTTCTGAGGAGGATTGGCACGGAAATCAGCCATCATCTGCTTAATCTCGTCAGCACCCGTCTTGCCTGGGCGAACGACATTCACAGTAAACTCCTTGCTGAAACCATACTCTGCATAAATCTGCATCAAGAGGTCGTAGAGCGTCTTGCCCTGATCCTTGGCCCATGCTGCGATCTCGCAAATCAAACAGATAGAGGCAGGAGCATCCTTGTCACGCACCTTGTCGTATGGCAAGAAGCCGAAGCTCTCCTCGCCGCCGCCGATGTAGTCTTGCTTGCCCTCAGAGATGGCTATCTCGCGAGCAATCCACTTGAACCCCGTGTAGCAGTCGCGAAGTTCCACATTGTTCTTCTTGGCGATTTCAGCGATTACCTCTGTGGTAACGATGGTCTTCACGAGGAAGTCCGTTGGCTTCAACTTGCCTAGCTTCTTCTTGTTCTCGATGATGTAATAGCAGAACATCATGGCAGTCTGGTTGCCATTGATAATCATCCACTCCCCCTTGTCATCACGGCAAACGATGGCGAGGCGGTCGGCGTCTGGGTCGGTTGCCACCACAAGGTCGGCATTCAACTTAGTACCAAGTTTCATACCGAGAGTCATGGCTTCTGCATTCTCCGGGTTGGGAGAAACCACTGTCGGGAAGTTGCCATCCACCACCATCTGCTCTGGCACTACATTGATGTTCTGGAAACCCCAAGAACGGAGGCAGAGAGGAACGATGACACGACCAGTGCCGTGCATAGCAGAATATACGATATTCAAGTCTTTCTGACGGTTGATGACATCCTGGTCTATCATAGCTGAGTGAACGGCTGTCATATAGTCGTAGTCCATCTCACCGCCAATAATCTGAATCTTGTCCCAGTTAGCCTCGAACTTCACCTGGTCGATAGTCACCTTGTTTACTTCCTCAATGATACCTGTGTCATGTGGAGCCAGCACCTGAGCACCATCCTCCCAGTAAGCCTTGTAGCCATTGTACTCCTTAGGGTTGTGGGAAGCTGTCACGTTGACACCAGCCTTCGCACCAAGCTGCCGGATGGCGAAAGAAATCTCCGGTGTTGGGCGAAGTCCCTCGAAGAGATAAGCCTTGATGCCGTTGGCAGAGAAGATGGCAGCTACAGTCTCAGCAAAGAGGCGGGAATTGTTACGGCAGTCATGTCCTACAACAACAGAGAGATTGTCCTGGCCAGGGAAGGCCTTGAGGATATAGTTGGCGAAACCTTGGGTTGCCATACCTACTATATACTTGTTCATGCGGTTGGTACCTGCACCCATGATACCGCGCAAGCCACCGGTACCAAATTCCAAGTTCTGATAGAAAGCATCTACAAGAGCAGACTTGTCCTCTGCGTCGAGCATTGCCTGTACTTCCTTACGGGTTTCTTCATCAAAAGCGGGTGTGAGCCACTGCTGTGCTCTTTCTTCACACTGCTTGATTAATTCTGCGTTATTAGCCATAGTTTTATAATTATTAATTGATAATTCTTGGTTTAATAATGCAAAGATATGAAAAATTGTTTGAGAAACAAAAGAAGATTGAACTTTTTTTTGTATTTTTGCATTTTGAATAAGATTTGGTCATCTTTTAGACAAGAATGTACCATCCATTACAAGATATAAAGTATAAATATGGAATTATATTTCACGGGCATCATCATCGCCGTTTGCACCTTTTTTATAATAGGACTCTTCCATCCTGTCGTTGTCAAGACCGAGTACCACACAGGCACTAAGTTTTGGTGGGTATTCCTGGTTCTGGGAATCGGCACCATCACTGCCGCCTTCATGATAGAGAACGTTTTGGTTTCTGCCTTGCATGGTGTCTTCGGTGCTTCTTGCCTTTGGAGCATCGGCGAGCTTTTCGAGCAACGCCACCGCTGCGAGAAAGGATGGTTTCCCAAGAATCCTAAGCGCGAGGGTACAGGATATTACAGTGAAGTAGAGAAAGAAACTGCGAAATAGGCGACAAACTGTAACTTCGCCCACAAGAAATCTCCGTTCCGTACGTACGGGACGGAGATTTCTTATCAAGATAAGAAGATTTTCATATAGCCCCGAAGGATATAGGCGGGGCTAAAAAGCGCCACCGTCAAGGGAAACGAGCCGGGGAGCTACAAACCCAAAAGGAAGGTTTCTCCCTTTCGGAAGAACAACTGATGCCCCCGGACATTCAAATGAGCCGTATCGTTAGGACCTTGGAAATACAACTTGCGAAATGCCTGATCCCAAACATAGATACCCGAGCACTTGGCTGCATTGAACACGGGGATGGAATAACGACCGCACACCTTCTCCATGACGGAAATCACCTCTTCGAAGGCAGGACGGGGCACTCGCCAAGGTGTTACGAAAGCCAACTTTGCCGAAGGGTATTTGGCTATCAACCCACGGCAAAGACTATCCAAGCCTACCTCGAACTGCGAGAGGGTACCCTTGCCACGACCAATATAATCGGCGTCATTATGGCCACCAATCACCAACACATAATCCGCCGTATCATTCATCTCCTTGTAATACTCCAACATCGGCTCGCCCCATTTCTCCGCCCTGCGGTCAAAGACAAGGCATCGCCCATTTCTACCATAATTGCGATACTTCATCTTATACTTCTCGGCGACAAGACAATGCCACGACTCCTCGTAAGGACGGCGATGATTCTTCACATAGCTATCCCCTATCACGTTGATAGTCTTTCCATACAAGGGAGCCAAGAGAATACTTTTCTCTTCCTGGGCTTCCAACACACTACACTTCATTGCCATAAACAAGAAGGCAATCAAATACATCCATTTTTTCTGTTTCATATCGTCTTAAAAACATTTTTACAAGCAATCAACAGTCACCAACCTCCACACTTCTCATCCGTTCTCTCTGGAATTTCTCCGAAGAGAGGAACTGCTGCGATTGCTGTTTTTTCTTTGCCATAAATCTTAGTATTTTTATTTTTCGGGCATAAAGGTACATAGATTTCTTCTGATTTCAAAATATTATTGCAAATATTTACTATATTTTTTTGCCGTTTCTATGATTTTCCGTAAATTTGCAAAAATTTCAAAGAAAGAACTCGTGAAGACAGAACTCATTTTAGTCGGCAAGACCGTCAACAAGCATTTCGTCGCAGGCATCAAGGATTACGCCGAGCGCATCACCCACTACATGCCCTTCGGCATCACCACCATCCCCGAGCTAAAAAACACCAAGAGCCTTAGCGAACAGCAGCAGAAGGAACGTGAGGGAGAGTTGATTCTGAAACAAATTCAGCCTTCCGACACGTTGGTGCTGCTGGACGAGCACGGACTGGAATTTCGCAGCATCGAGTTTGCCAAGTGGATGGAGCGCAAACAAGCCACGGCACGCCGTCTGGTCTTCGTTATTGGCGGTCCGTATGGATTCTCGCAAGCCGTCTATGACCGTGCCAACGAGAAGATTTCCCTCTCCAAGATGACGTTCTCCCACCAGATGGTGCGCCTCATCTTCACCGAGGCTCTCTACCGCGCCTGCACTATTATAAAAGGTGAACCGTACCACCATGAGTAAGTGAAGAACGAAGAATACAACAGATCTGTCTAAAAAAGACAAGAGAATTCTTCACTCTTCGTTCTTCACTCTCCACTTAAAAATACAGATTATGTCAAAAGAAAAATATATAGAGATAAAAGGGGCTAGAGCCAACAACCTCAAAAACATCGACGTGAAAATACCGCAGGGCAAGTTTGTCGCCATCACGGGTGTCTCCGGGTCGGGCAAGTCATCATTGGCTTTCGACACACTCTATGCCGAGGGGCAACGTCGCTACGTAGAGTCGTTGTCTTCCTACGCCCGCCAGTTTCTGGGGCGCATGAGCAAACCCGAGTGTGACTTCATCAAGGGCTTGCCGCCAGCCATCGCCATCGAGCAGAAAGTGATTTCCCGCAACCCTCGTTCCACCGTAGGCACCAGCACCGAGATTTACGAATATCTCCGTTTGCTGTTCGCCCGCATCGGAAAGACCTTCTCCCCCATCAGCGGTCAGGAGGTGAAACGCCATACCACCGAGGACATTCTCGAATGCACCCGTCAATACTCCAAGGGCACCAAGTTTGTTGTGCTCGCCCCCATCCACGTGGTGGAGGGGCGCAGCCTCGGCAAACAATTGGAGATGTATATCCAGGAAGGCTATGCCCGCATCATGGTCAAAGGAGAGTTCACACGCATCGAAGACTTCCTTGACAAGGCAGAAGACATTTCCGCCAGCGACATCTTCCTCGTGATAGACCGTTCTTCCGTGAGCGACGAGAAAGACGACGTCAGCCGTCTGATAGATTCCGCCGAGACAGCATTCTACGAAGGAGACGGAGCATGCCGCCTTCTCTTCCTGCCCAGCAACATCACCTACGATTTCTCAACCCGTTTCGAGGCCGACAGCATGAACTTCGAGGAACCATCCGACAATATGTTTGCCTTCAATTCCCCATTGGGAGCCTGCCCCACTTGCGAGGGATTCGGCAGTGTGATAGGCATCGACGAGAAGTTGGTCATCCCCAACACATCCATGAGTATCTACGACGGTTGCGTGATTTGTTGGCGAGGCGAGAAGATGGGTATGTGGCTCAAGGAGTTCTGCCGCCGTGCCGCCCAATACGATTTCCCCATCTTCAAGCCTTACTTTGAGCTTACCCAAAAGGAAAAAGACATGCTTTGGCACGGTCTTCCCTGCGACCGCAAGAAAGACATCCACGAGCAAATCAGCCTCGACGCTTTTTTCCAGATGGTAAAGGAAAACCAATACAAGATACAATACCGCGTGATGCTGAGCCGTTTCCGTGGCAAGACCATCTGTCCCGACTGTCATGGCACACGCCTCAAGAAAGAAGCCAACTATGTGAAGATAGGCGGAAAGAGCATCACCGAACTAGTAGAAATGTCAGTGACAAATCTCTCCGTATGGTTTGCCCATTTGGAGTTGACAGAGCATGAAAAGAGTATCAGCAAGCAACTGATGACGGAAATCACCAATCGGCTCCAATTCCTTCTAGATGTGGGGCTAGGCTATCTTACGCTCAACCGTCTCTCCAACTCGCTTTCAGGTGGAGAGAGCCAGCGCATCAACCTGACGACGAGCCTTGGTTCCTCGCTCGTAGGAAGCGTCTATATCCTCGACGAGCCAAGCATCGGACTGCACAGCCGCGACACCGACCGTCTCATCAAAGTCTTGCGCGAGCTACAAGAACTAGGCAACACCGTCGTAGTCGTAGAGCACGACAAAGAGATCATGCGAGCCGCCGATTACTTGATCGACATCGGTCCCGACGCAGGTCGCCTAGGCGGTCAACTCGTCTATGCAGGTCCAGCCTCGGAATATTCCACGACCGACAAGGAAAGACAAAAAGAACTTTTGGAGAAATATCCCAACAGTTACACGATAAAGTATCTTACCCACAGCGAAGAGATAGAACGTCCTCTCAGCCATCGTGCGTGGAACCAATTCATCGAAATCAAGGGGGCACGCATGAACAACCTGCATGGCATCGACGTCAAGATACCTCTTAATATCTTTACTGTCATAACAGGAGTGTCAGGTTCTGGCAAGAGTTCGCTCATCAAAGGCATCCTCTTCCCTGCCATGCGCCGCCATCTCGACTTAGTGGCAGACGCACCAGGAGAATATTCGACATTGGAAGGCGACATCAACAGCATCAAGCATGTGGAGTTCGTCGATCAGAACCCGATAGGCAAGAGCACCCGAAGCAACCCTGCCACCTACCTGAAGGCATACGACGCTATCCGTTCGCTTTTCGCCAACCAGCCATTGGCAAAGCAACTGGGCTTTACCCCTGCCTACTTTTCCTTCAATGCCGAAGGTGGCAGATGCGAGGAATGCAAGGGAGCTGGCTACGTAACCATCGAGATGCAATTTATGGCTGACTTGGTGTTGCAGTGCGAGGCTTGCAAGGGGAAGCGATTCAAGCACGATGTCTTGGATGTCCGATATGGCGGAAAAGACATCAACGAGGTACTCAACATGACCGTGAACGAAGCCCTAGAATTCTTTGGTGACGAGAAGAGCCAGCACAACGACAGCGACTTCGACTATTGCCGCATCATCGTCAACCGGCTTCGCCCACTACAAGAGGTCGGTCTTGGCTACATCAAGCTCGGACAAAACTCCAGCTCCCTATCCGGCGGCGAGAACCAGCGCGTCAAGCTCGCCTACTTCATCGGCAAGGAAGACCAAGAGCCTACCTTCTTCATCTTCGATGAGCCTACAACCGGTTTGCATTTCCACGACATCAAGCGATTGCTCCATGCCTTCGACGCCTTGGTAGAAAGAGGCCATTCACTGTTGGTCATCGAGCACAACCTAGATGTCATCAAATGCGCCGACTACATCATCGACCTCGGTCCCGAGGGAGGCGACAAGGGAGGCAAGCTTGTCGTGGCAGGCACACCAGAGGATGTGGTGGCTTGCAAGCAAAGTCTTACAGGTCAATTTCTTAAGAAGTACCTATAAAAATGGGGTGTAAAGCAGCATATATAGATTAAAATATGTAAAAAAGTAACGCAATACTAAACTTTATGTTTAACTTTGCATCCAAAAAGACAAAAGCAAACAACAAAACAAAAGGATATGAAAAGATTTATCTTAGCGCTGACAATGCTCGTTGCCATGGTTGCATCAGCTAGCGCACAAGCAGAGATCAAATTCGACAAGTTGATTCACAACTTTGGCAATTTCAGTGAAAAGACTCCTGTACAGAAGACTACTTTCACTTTCACCAACGTAGGCGACAAGCCTTTGGTTATCAACCAAGCCATCGCCAGTTGCGGTTGCACCGTGCCTGCCTACACCAAGCAGCCTGTCGCTCCCGGCCAGAAAGGGCAAATCACCATCACCTACAACGGCAAGGGAATGTTCCCCGGTCACTTCAAGAAGTCAATCACTGTTCGCAGCAACGGCAACGTGGAGATGACACGCCTCTATATCGAGGGAGTGATGACAGAGGAGGAGGCTAAGAAGTAAGTATCGTAGCCTACAACAAACAGATAGCAAAAGAAACAGCAGAAAATGATATTTTATTTTTCCGCAACAGGAAATACTCGTTGGGCTGCCGTCAAACTGGCTTCCGCAACGCAAGATCGACTGATTGACATCGCCGTGGAAATGAGGACAATGAAGAAATCAGGCGCAACAACTACTGAGCCGTTCGTCTTGGAAGAAGGTGAACGGCTTGGTTTCGTATTTCCCGTTCATGGTTGGAGGGTGCCCAAACTTGTCAGGGATTTCATCTCTCGGCTTCAAATCCGCCAAAGAAACCAAGAAGGCGTCGTTCCTTTCGCCTATTGTGTTTGTACCGCTGGCGACAGCATCGGCAAGACCATAGAGAATCTCAACAAAACCCTTTCTCGCAATGCGTCGCTAAGCGGCATCGGGGTCACAAAGGTAACCTCCTCCTACTCGCTCATCATGCCTGAATCCTACGTAGGGCTTCCCTTCATGGATGTCGACCCGAGGGGAAGAGGGATATGGAAGATTGAGAAGTCAAAAGTCGAGTTGGGAGTCATCTGCGAGGAACTCCTCAACCAAAAGGAAGGAGTCAACCGATTGGTGAAAGGTCCTATTCCATGGTTCTTTACCAAGGTCGTGGGTGGTTTCTTCGAGCATGTGCTCATCACCGACAAGCATTTCCATGTCACAGCCGACAAATGCGTAAGATGTGGCATCTGCGCCAACGTCTGTCCTGTCAACGACATTGATGGCGGCAAGGGAAAAATGCCAAGATGGCTACACCACAAAGACTGCCTCACTTGTTTCAATTGTTACCACCACTGTCCTCACCATGCCATCGAGTTCGGTCACCAGACACAGCAGAAGGGGCAGTATTATTTCAAATAAAGAAAATAAGAAGTTAAAATACTTATATGATAAATATGAAGAAGATCTTACTTAGTCTTGCATTTGCTCTCATGGGCTTTGCCTCCGCATTTGCGGCAAAGGCACACCCAGGTTTGACAACCATCAACCAGAGCGACGGAACCCAACTTACCATCCGTCTGAACGGCGATGAGAACGCACATTGGTACGAAACTAGCGACGGCGTACTGCTGGTACAGGTAGGGGCGAACTATTACATCGCACAAGTAGAGGAGGATGGATCACTTAAAGCCACCCCACAGCTGGCACATAACGTCGAAGAACGCGGAACTGTAGAAAAATTGGCCATCGAAAAACAGGACAAAGAGAAATTTTTCGCTACAGCAAAAGCCAACTGGAATGTCGCACAAGCCAAACGAATTGGAATCTCAGACATCCAAATTCCTTATTTCCCACACGGGAAAGTAAACGGCAAGAATCCAAAGGTGCTAGTCATCTTGGTCAACTTCAGCGATGTCAAGTTCCAGTCATCCGACCCTCAAGCCACCTTCAACCATTATCTCAACGCAGAAGCAGGAGAAGCAGCCCCGACAGCGAACTGCAGCTACAGACAAGATGCGTCGTGCCAAAACTTCGGAAGTGCCAAGCAGTATTTCTCCGACATCAGCCTGGGACAATTCACACCTGAATTTATTGTACTTAGACCTGTCGAAGTGAGCAAGTCGGCCACTTATTATGGAAAGAACAGTGGCTACGCAAGTGACTTGTACTATATAGATTTGGCAAAAGAGGCTTGCCAACTCGCAAAAGACCAAGTAGATTTCGCTGATTTCGACCAAAACGGAGATGGATATGTCGATTTGGTATATTTCATCTATGCGGGATATGGAGAATGTTTCGGAGACAACGACGCAAACCTCCTTTGGCCTAAGGCTGTGCGAAACGAATTTTCCGTCGGTGATGCCAAATTCTACCATTTCGGACTACAATGCGAGCTAAACTCAACCCCTAAGGAAAAAGATGCAGCGGGAAGGCCCATGCTCACGGGTGTCGGTCTTTTCTTGCACGAGTTCACCCACACAATGGGAATACCTGATGTTTACCCAACGGTTAAGTCAGCCCAAGTAGATAACCAGAATCCCGAGTACTGGGACTTGATGGACAGCGGCGAATACACCTACAACGGCTATTGCCCCACCCCCTACTCTCCATGGGAAATGGATGTCATGGGATGGGCTGCACCGACAGAATTGGACAAGACCCCGCAACAAATCAGCCTTGAATCGTATGCCGACAACAGAAAGGCATACAAAATCAAAGGCGAGAACAACGAATACCTACTCATCCAAAACATACAAAAAACGGGTTGGTGGCGCTATCTCTTCGGAAACGGTCTGTTGGTGTGGCGCATAGACTATCCTTATACCGAGGTGAGTACAAACAGAGCTCTCAACAACACTGTAGGCAAGCCCAATGTGATGATTGTTCCTGCCGATGACTATGTCATCTCAGAATACCAAGCCGGAACTGGTCTGAAATGGACAACCACTGAATACAGAGCTAGTCTCAGGGGCGACATCTTCCCAGGAACAACGGGGCGCACCAATCTCCTGGAGGCAAAACTAAACAACTCAACGATGACAAACCTTCTGTACAACATCAAGCAGAATGAAGACGGCACCATGGGCTTCGACTACCTCAAGGACTTCGCCACAGGCATCGACAGCCCTGTCATCGGCAACGAAACCGAAAAGGACGCAAGAATCTTTACCCTCGACGGACGCTATCTCGGAACCGACACCAGCCGTCTCAACAAGGGTATCTATATCATTGGAAAGAAGAAAATTGTTATCAAATAATTTGGATATTCGACAAAAATCATGTATCTTTGCAAGCAATATGAGAATTGACATTATCACAGTATTGCCAGAAATGCTGGAAGGGTTCATCAATGAGTCCATCCTTGCCCGAGCACAGAAGAAGGGTCTCGCCGAGATTCATCTACATAACTTGCGTGACTATACCCTCGACAAATGGAGACGTGTGGATGACTACCCCTATGGCGGAAGTGCGGGAATGGTAATGCAATGCGAACCTATTGACCGTTGCATCACAGCTCTCAAGAAAGAACGCGAGTACGACGATGTCATCTACGTTTCTCCCGACGGAGAGACTTTCAACCAGAAAATCGCCAACGAGATGTCGATGCAGGGCAACCTCATCATCCTCTGCGGCCACTACAAGGGCATCGACCAGCGAGTACGCGACCACCTCATCACTCGTGAGATTTCTGTAGGCGACTACGTGCTCACGGGTGGAGAACTAGCCGCTGCCATTATCTCTGATGCCGTCATCCGCTTGGTACCGGGAGTCATCAGCGACGAGCAGAGTGCCTTGTCCGACTGTTTCCAAGACGATATCCTCGCCGCCCCCATCTACACACGTCCTGCAGACTACAAGGGCTGGAAAGTGCCCGAGATATTACTGAGCGGCAACGAGGCGAAGATTCGGCAATGGGAGTTCGACCAAGCTATGGAACGAACGAAAAAACTCAGACCAGACTTGCTGAAAGAAAACTAACTTGCCAACCAATCGAGAAATCTTTCAAGCCTCGCAGTATTGGGTGTAGCAGGCATCCTCTACATTGTTTCAGCCATCGTGAGCATTGTCACACTCGTATTCTGCTGCCTTGACTCAGACCAATCAGCCAACAAGTATGGTGAGAACCCAAAGTATGTAGTTGAGAGCGAGGACGCAACTACAATTTTCCTATTAAGCATTCAAACACAAATCTTAAAGATATTTCTTACAGAAGGCTTCACCCAGCGTGAAGCCTTCTTCGTACAATCGCTCCAGCTTCAACGTATCCTTCTCGATACGCCCCACCTCAAGTGGACGTACAGGACGGATACAAGTAATCTTCCCCGCAGCCTCCAGGTCATCAACCAACTGGATTTGCTCATTGTACGACCTATGGCGACGATCCAACGCCACACGAAGGCGAGGATAGTTCTTATACAAATAAGGTATCTTGCGATCCTTGCCGGTGTCGCGCCACCCCTTGTTACGAGTCAAGACAACGACATTGTGCTCATGCCCCGTCTCGATGGCGCGCTGCACCGGGATGCTGTCCGTAATTCCACCGTCCAGCATCGGTATGCCATCTACATTCACTATCTTGCTCACATACGGCAAACTGCTCGAAGCACGCACTATGTCGAGCGCACGCTGCTTTTCCCGGCACTCGGAAAGATACATCGGAAGCCCCGTAAGGCAATTCGTCGTCACCATCTCAAATCGGTCGGCATACTTGAAATAAGTGTCGAAGTCGAAAGGGAGCAATTGGTTAGGAAACTTATCGTAAAGAAGCTTACGGTCGAAGATACACCCCTGTGTTACCAGATGACGAATGCCGATATATTGGTAACGGGCCAAGTAGTCGATATTAGAAATACGGGCACGCCGAGGTTGGCGGCTCATATACGACATGCCATTGCAAGCACCAGCCGACACCGCCACCACATAGGGGAAATACAAATCATACTTCATGAAGGCGTCGAGCACACCACTAGTGAAGACACCTCGCATTCCACCGCCTTCGAGAACCAATCCCGTGTTTCTAGTCAATCTCATATCAAATCACCTGTTTTTGTTAGTATTTACTTCCAAATTGTCACGAACCGCACAAAAACCGAAGCTTTTTATATTAATTATTTATAAATTCTCACTATTTATGCGATTTTGATTGCAAAGATAAGCATTTTTTGGGAAATAATTACTAACTTTGCAACCAAAATTAGTAAAATTCTAAAAATATGTTTAGTAAGGACACTTACATCCAACGCCGCCAAGAGTTGAAGAAACTCGTAGGAGAAGGCGTGATTTTAATTTTCGGAAATAACAACTCACCTTGTAATTTCCCCAACAATGGTTATTATCCTTTCCGTCAAGACTCTTCCTTCCTATATTATTTCGGACAGCAGCGTGACGGTTTGGTAGGTGTTATCGACTTGGACAACGACATCGAGACTTTAATCGGTGACGACATAGACATAGAAGACATCGTATGGTACGGAAGCGTAGATAGCGTGCACGACTTGGCGGAACAAGTGGGCGTACACAACTCTGCTCCGAAGAAGACCTTGAAGACCATCTGCAACGATGCCATGTCAAAGAAGCGCAAGATTCACTTCTTGCCACCTTACCGCTACAACATCAAACTCCAGATTTTCGACCTCCTCGGCATACATCCCAACCAACAGAAGGAAGAGGCTTCCTTGGAACTCATCAAGGCGATTGTCAAGATGCGTTCGACAAAGACTCCCGAGGAAATAGAGGAGTTGGAACGTGCCGCAGTCATCGGTTACAAGATGCACACCACAGCCATGAAGTTGGTTCGTCCGGGCGTGACGGAGAAATTCGTTGGAGGCCAGGTGGATGGCATCGCCAACTCATACGGAGCAATGGTCAGTTTCCCTACCATCTTTACCCAACATGGCGAAATCATGCACGGCAATCCGTCCATGAACGTATTGGAGGCAGGTCGCTTGGCTCTTTGCGACGCAGGAGCAGAAACCATCAACAATTATTGTTCTGACAACACTCGCACCATGCCTGTAAGTGGTAAGTTCTCGCAGAGACAGTTGGAAATCTACTCTATCGTAGAAGCTTGCCACGACTATACCTTGGAGGTAGCCAAGCCTGGCGTAAAATATGCAGACGTACACTTCGCTGTATGCCGCTTGATGTTTGACAAACTCAAGGAGCTAGGTCTTGCCAAAGGTGACACCGAGGAAGCCGTAAAGGCAGGCGCACATGCCATGTTCCTGCCTCACGGTCTTGGTCACATGATGGGAATGGACGTACACGACATGGAGAACTTCGACCAGATCAACGTAGGATTCGACGAGGAAGTACGCCCTAACCTGGAGCAATTCGGCACCAACTGCCTGCGCATGGGCCGCCGTCTGGAAGAAGGATTTGTCGTCACCGACGAGCCAGGCATCTACTTTATTCCAGCTCTCATCGATGACTGGAAAGCCAGCGGTCATTGCGCAGAGTTCCTCAACTTCGACAAGTTGGAAACCTACAAAGACTTTGGTGGCATCCGCATCGAAGACGACGTGCTCATCACCAAGGACGGCTGCCGATTCATCGGAAAAGACAGAATCCCTTACCATCCAAAGGATGTAGAGGAATTCATGGCAGCAAACAAGTAAGTGAAGAACGAAGAAGTGCATTCGCCGAAGACAGAATAACAACATTATTAATATAAAGAGAAATTCTAATGAAGAAGACATTGATCGCCGCAGCGTTGATGGCATTGGTTGCCACAGGTGCTAGCGCAAAGACAGCAGCCGATTCAGCAGCAATCGCAAAGAACAAGCCCGTGTTTACAGTGGTAAAGCAAAACCCAATCACCAGCGTCAAGGACCAGAACCGTAGTGGTACGTGCTGGGCTTACTCTACTCTCAGCTTCTTCGAGAGCGAAATTTTGAAGAATACCGGCAAGACATACGACTTGAGCGAGATGTTCGTTGCCAACAAGACATACATGGATCGTGCCACCATGGCAGTCAGAATGCACGGCGACGTGAGTTTCTCACAGGGCGGTAGCGCCTATGACGTGCTCTATGCCTTGCAGCACTATGGCATCGTGCCAGAGGATGCCATGCCTGCACCCGGCACATTGACAGGCGATTCCTTGGCCAACTTCGGCGAGTTCTTCGAGGTAATGACTCCATACGTGGAGGCAGTAGCAAAGAGCAATGCCAAAAAGATTTCCTCCGCATGGAAGAGCGGTCTTCAGGGCATCATCGACTCTTATATCGGCAAGACTCCAGAGAAGTTCACTTACCAAGGCAAGCAATATACCCCGGAGACATACTGCAAGAGTCTGGGCTTGAATCTCGATGACTACGTAAGCATCACCAGCTATACACACCACCCTATGTGGAGCCAGTTCGCAGTCGAGGTGCAAGACAACTGGCGTTGGCCTATGAGCTACAACGTACCAATGGAGGATCTTTGCCGCATCATCGACAACGCCATCAACAACGGTTACACGGTAGCTTGGGGCGGCGATGTAACAGAGGACGGATTCACTCGCAAGGGTCTCGGCATCGCCTACGATGTCAAGAAGGTTCGTTCTATGTCGGGCACAGACGCAGACCACTGGTTCAAGCTCTCCAAGGACGAGAAGAAAGAGAAGTTCGACTCGCTCGGAGTCAACGCTCCCGAGGTAGTGCCAACACAGGCTATGCGCCAGGAGGCATTCGACAACTGGGAGACAACCGACGACCACGGCATGCACATCTACGGCATCGCCAAAGACCAGAACGGCAAGGAGTACTATATGGTGAAGAACTCTTGGGGCGAATATGGTGACTACAAAGGCACATGGTACATGACCAAGGCTTTCGTGGCATACAAGACCATGGACTACATGGTCAACAAGAATGCCATTCCTAAGGACATCCGCAAGAAGTTGGGCATCTAACAAACATTTACGAAATAAGCCAAGAGGGCAGCAAACCACCAAGTTTGCTGCCCTTTTCGCTATCATTCCCCTCAATTAAGTAAATTTCATCTAAAACATTTCTTATTTTGATATTATTTTTGTAACTTTGGCGGCAGAAATAAAAAACAATTAAAATGCATTTTAAATGGAATTACGAAACACCAACACCTGAACAACAAAAGGCAGCTAAAGAATTGGGCGACAAACTAAACGTCAGCCCTATCCTAGGCCAGCTTCTCATCCAGCGAGGTATCACGACGGAATCGGCGGCAAAAAGGTTTTTCAGGCCTCAGCTATCCGACCTCATCAACCCATATTTGATGAAGGACATGGACGTAGCCGTTGACCGCCTCAACGATGCGATGGGACGCAAGGAGCGCATCCTTGTGTATGGCGACTACGACGTAGATGGTTGCACCGCCGTTGCTTTGGTCTATAAGTTTCTACAGCAATTCTATTCCAACATCGACTACTACATCCCTGACCGCTACGACGAGGGCTATGGGGTCAGCAAGAAAGGAATCGACTTTGCTCATGAGACAGGTGTCAAGCTCATCATCATCCTTGACTGTGGCATCAAGGCCATCAAGGAAATAGAATATGCCAAGAGCCTTGGCATAGACTTCATCATTTGCGACCACCACGTCCCCGACGAGGTGATGCCTCCTGCCGTGGCCATCCTCAACCCCAAGCGACCCGACGACCCATTCCCGTTCAAGCATCTCTGTGGCTGTGGCGTGGGATTCAAGTTCATGCAAGCCTTCGCCAAGGACAACAACATTCCGTTCTCCCGCCTCATCCCCCTACTCGACTTCTGTGCCGTGAGCATAGCTGCCGACATCGTGCCTGTGACCGACGAGAACCGCATCCTTGCCTTCCACGGTCTCAAGCAGCTTAACACGAATCCTAGCGTAGGACTACGATCCATCATCGACATCTGCGGACTCAACGGCCGGGAGATAGCCATGAGCGACATCGTGTTCAAGATAGGTCCTCGCATCAACGCCTCGGGACGTATGGAGAACGGCAAGCTGAGCGTTGACCTGTTGGTGGAGAAAGACTTTGCCTCTGCCATCCGCATGGCAAAGCATATCAACGAATATAACGAACAACGCAAAGACATCGACAAGCAGATGACCGAGGAAGCCAACACGATCGTATCGCGGCTGGAGAGCCAAAAGCACAACTCCAGCATCGTGCTCTATGACGAGGGATGGAAGAAAGGGGTCATCGGCATTGTCGCCTCACGCCTCACGGAAATCTATTTCCGTCCTACGGTGGTTTTGACCAAAGATGGTGATATGGCGACGGGTTCGGCAAGAAGTGTCACGGGCTTCGATGTCTATTCAGCCATCAAGAGTTGCCGCGACTTGCTCGTCAACTTCGGCGGTCATACCTATGCCGCAGGACTCACGCTGAGATGGGACAAGGTAAGGGAGTTCCGCGAGCGTTTCCAGAAATACGTGGAAGACCACATAGAGCCCGAGCAGACCGAGGCTTTGCTCAACATCGACGCAGTCATCGACTTCAAGGATATCACCAAGCACTTGCAAGTCGACCTGAAACGTTTCTCCCCCTTCGGACCATGCAACCAGAAACCAGTGTTCTGCACCACCAAGGTATATGACTACGGCACCAGCAAAGTGGTGGGAAGAGAACAGGAGCACATCAAGTTGGAGTTGGTGGATTCCAAGTCGAGCAACGTCGTGAACGGCATCGCCTTCGGCCAAAGTGCATCGGCTCGCTATATCAAGAGCAAGCGCAGCTTCGACATCGTCTATACGATAGAAGACAATGTGTTCAAGAAGAACCAAGTTCAATTACAGATAGAAGACATTCGTCCCAACAACGAATGAGACCCATGACATAAATGGCAGACAAATTTCAAGAGATATTGCGAACTTATTGGGGGTATCCTGACTTCCGTGGCATACAGAGAGAGATCATAGACAGCATCTCCCACGGAAAGGACACCCTCGGTTTGATGCCTACAGGTGGCGGCAAGTCTATCACCTTTCAGGTGCCAGCCCTTGCCCAAGAGGGTGTATGCATCGTCATCACACCCCTGATTGCCTTAATGAAAGACCAAGTACTCCACCTCAAGGAACGTGGCATCTTAGCCGATGCCATTTATGCCGACAAGTCGAGAGCCGAAATATTGCAGACACTCGACAACACTATCTTTGGCGGTGTCAAGATACTGTATGTCTCTCCAGAACGTCTTGCCTCGGAACTTTTCCAAATTAAGCTTCGACACATCAACGTGAGTTTCATCACGGTAGATGAAGCCCACTGCATCAGCCAATGGGGCTACGACTTCCGTCCTTCCTACCTAAAGATTGCCGACATCAGGGAGATGAAACCTGGCGTTCCTATCCTTGCTCTGACTGCCACTGCGACACCGGAAGTCGTGGATGACATCCAGGAAAGACTTCATTTTGCCCAAAAGCATGTGTTCAAGATGAGCTTTGAGCGCAAGAACCTTGCCTACATCGTACGCACAGTCGCCGACAAGCAAAGCGAGATGATACATATCCTGCAATGTGTGGGCGGCTCAGCCATCGTCTATGCACGAAGCAGAAAACGCACGAAAGAGATGGCTGAAGTCCTGAACAAGCATGGGATTTCCGCCACCTTCTATCATGCAGGACTAGACCCTGCCATCAAGGACGAGCGACAAAAGACGTGGCAAGACGACGAAGTGAGGGTGATGGTAGCCACCAACGCCTTCGGCATGGGTATAGACAAGCCCGACGTCAGGATAGTCATCCACATCGACAGTCCCGACTCGCTAGAAGCTTACTTCCAAGAGGCTGGGCGTGCCGGCAGAGACGGCAACAAGTCATACGCCGTTCTCCTCCATGATGCCTCCGACGAACGCAAACTGAAGAATCGCATCGACGACACGTTCCCCGACAAGGAACTAATCAAGGATATTTACGAACATCTCGCCTATTTCTTCCAAATAGGTGTGGCTAGCGGTTGCGGCAAAACCTTCGAGTTCAACATCGAAAAGTTTTGCTTCACCTACAAGTATTTCCCGACCAAAGTGGATGCCGCCCTGAGAATCTTGGAACGAAGTGGCTACATACATTACGAGGACAATCCCGACGGGAAAGCACGCTTGATGTTCAACATCGGCAGAAACGACCTTTATCTCTTGGAGAACTTGTCTGCCAACGAAGACACCGTCATCACGACCATGCTCAGGAATTACGGCGCACTCTTCACCGACTTTGTTTATATCGACGAAGCACTCATTGCCCACCAGGCAGACCTCACCATCCAACAGGTGTATTTCGCCCTCAAGAATTTGGCGACCCGCCACATCATCAACTTTATCCCCCGTCGCAAGATTCCATACATCACTTATACGAGAGACAGAGTGGATGGAGAGAAAGTCATCATACCTACAGAGGCTTACGAAGACCGCAAGACGCAATACGTCAAGCGCATCAACAGCATGATTGACTATGCGAAGACAGACTACATCTGCCGTTCGCGCCAACTGCTTCGCTATTTCGGAGAGAGCACGAAAGACGATTGTCACCAGTGCGATGTATGTCTGGAGCACAAGGACTCTGTTGCCAGTCAGACGTATGAGGCAGCCAAGGAAGAAATCATAAAAAAACTCTGTGACAAAGAGAAACACCTTATCACAGAGTTAGAAGAACTTCAACTTCCTAGCCGTCAAGTAAAAGATGCCTTGGAAGCCTTAGTGGCAGAAAACCAAATCCTCATAGACGGAAACTACTTTTTCTTGCCAGAATAACTATCTTGGGTACGAAGGACAACCTTTTGGCTCTTAAAGCCATCCCCATCTACCGACAGTTCCACCTTGGAAAGCTGAGAACCTGCACGAAGGATAACCAAGGCTGAGCCCTGGAACAAATTGCGTTCAGCGGAAGTAACCAACTGTTCTTTGCCGATGGCCAACTCATCAGAAGCGATGTTGCCGTTATCTACTGCGACGATTTTAGCATCTCCCTTCACGGAGAACTTCAAATGACCGCCAGCCGACAAGCATCTTCTTCCCTTCTTATCGACGGCATATACTCTCACGTGCATCAAATCCATTCCGTCAGCATGCCAAATCTGGTTGTCAGGAACAAGTTTCAAGGCAACAGCCTCGCCAGTGGTCTCTATCCGATGGCGAGCCACAATCTTTCCATTCTTTCTAGCCACAGCCTCCAAGACACCAGACTCATAAGCGATTCCATCCCATTTGATGCGGGCACGCAACTTAGGGTCTTCCGAATTTTTCTTCACGCCAAGGCTTTTGCCATTCAAGAACAGCTCCACCTCATCACCATTGGTATAAGTATAGAGCGACACTTGCTCTCCAGCCTTACGGTTCCAATTTTCAGAAAGTTTACCTACAGCCACGTTAATGCCATTCCACTGCGTATTGCCACCGGCTTTTTCAATAACACCGATATGCACGGTAGGTTCGTCGGAGAACATACTCTTCACGAAGTAAGCATCAGGCTTGGGTTGCAAGGAGATGTCGAACACACCTTGGTTCCATCCCTTCACAGGCCATCCCATACTCTCGCCCAAATAGTCGATAGCTCCCCAATAAGCGAGTCCCAACACCTTGTCTCTATCCATCTCATAGAAGTTGGGGCCCATGGCGGCAGTGCTTGCCTCACTCTGGTAAAACATCTTCTCGGGATAGCGTTTCATGTCACCGGGGAAATACATGTAGCGATAGTTGTAGGAGTTCACCTCTGTCTCCACAGCCAAGTCGGCAGGAATAGAGTCGGTATCCAAGTTGCGATAACGTGGGTGCATTGCCACGGTGGTAAGACGAGTGTCATCATAACGATGGAGCAACTCCTTCTGCAACTTGTAGGCCGTCACGCCCCAGTCATTAAATGGCAGGTTGCTATACTGCTGCAATTCATTGCCCAAGCTCCAGAGCACAACAGAAGGATGGTTGCGGTCACGCTTCACCCATTCAGGTATGTCCTTCTGCCAAAGACTCTCCCAAGCGACTCTGCCACCAGCATACTGCGTAAGCCACTTGTCGTAAAGTTCATCGACGACAAGGATTCCCAATCGGTCGCACAACTTCAAGAAGTCCTCGCTATATGGATTGTGGGACGAGCGCACATGATTGAAGCCAAACTCCTTCATCATCTTCAATCGTTTCTCGATGGCACGAGGGTAAGCAGCCGCACCAAGCGCTCCGAGAGTATGATGGTTGGCATAGCCCTTCAAGAGCACCTTCTTGCCATTGACGAGCAGTCCATGCTGAGGATTCATCTCGATGGTACGCACACCAAACGGCTCCTTGATTTGGTCTGCCACATTTCCTTCCTGGTCATAGAGCGTCACCTCCGCTGTATATAAATAAGGTGTCTCGCACGACCATAGTTTGGCGTTGTCCAGTTTAATGCTTGGCAGTTCATATTCTCTATCACGCCACTTGCCATTGAAGGCGACATCCGTCTTCTGTTGGGCTACCACCTTGCCATCAGCATCCAAGATTCGCACCTCCACCGGCATGGTTGCCGTTCCCTTCTGCAACTTCTGTTGATTGACTATCTCCGCCTTGATATTCACCTCGCTATTATTTTTCGTACGGATGAAAAGAGGATGACGTGGGAAGTAGAGTTTAGAGTCGGTGACTATGAGATTGACATCACGATAGAGACCACCTCCCGTAAACCAACGAGAATTATTGGCTTCACGTGTATCCGCCTTGACCGCAATCTCGTTTACCTGTCCCCATTTCAGCAGTTTGCTCACATCCACATCAAAGCCCAGATAGCCATAGTCGGTGCCCCCGACGCGCTGCCCATTGAGATAGACATCGCCTACTAACATGATGCCTTGGAAGTCGAGCATGATGCGTTTGCCCTTCCATTCCTCCTTTGGAGTGAGTTCGTAACGATACCACCCAATACCCATCTCCTTGAAGCCACGAGGGCTCAACCGACTGCGCACATTGCTACCAGCATCACTATTGTCTGGTCGCTCGCTGGCATCTGGTTCCACCCAGTCCTGTCCTATCAGGAAGTCGTGGGGAAGGTTCACCACCTCGTCGGTCGCCTTGGAAGCCTTCAAGTTTGCCACATCGCCGACATCCCCACGATGGAACTGCCAGCCATTATCTATACAGATTGTATCACGCACCGCTGACCAACCAGACATAGGCAACCCTATGCCAGCCACCAAGAGCGACGCAAAAAGTATATTCGACTTATTCATTATAATTATAAATTACATATTATAAACTTGCCATCAGTTTCCATCAGGCTTGGTAACGTCCATGTCCACAGATGGATACCACACGAACTTATTGTAGTCATCTGGGTGTGCGGGATCATAGTCCTTCCACTCCGGACGCAAAGACTTAACCAGAGGAGAGTTGATTTGCTTCAAGCCCATCACGACCATCTTCGATACTTCGTATGCACCGTATGGATTGAAGTGGGTGTTGTCAGCCAACTCCTTAGGTTGGTGGGGGAATGTATTGGCAGGATAATGTACCAAAGACTTCTTGCTGTTCTCATATCCCAATGCCTCAAAGAAAGTACGGGTCATGTCGTGCAACTCTATCACTGGCACACCTTCGCGCTTAGCCACAGCACGCATGGCTTCAGGATAGTCACCATGGGTCTCTTGTATCTTGCTATGGGTAGCATCGTCGAAGCGGCGACGCTGGGTAGGAGTAACAAAGATGACGTTGCCACCCTTAGCACGCACCTTGTCGATGTATGTCTTCAGATTATAGGCGAAGTTATACCAGGCACCCGCCCCTGCCGATTTCTCCTTTTGGTCGTTATGTCCGAACTCGCAGATGACATAGTCACCTTTCTTAATCATGGAGAGAACTTTCTCCAAACGGTTCTGCGCCAAGAAAGATCCAGCCGTCAAACCACTCTCCGCATGATTGGATATAGCCACATCAGGACCAAACCAGTTGGGCACCATCTGCCCCCAACTTGCGTATGGCTCATGAGCTTGGTCCACCACAGTAGAGTTACCACAGAGGAACAAGGTCGTGGCGGTAGTGTCACGTTCAATCTTGAGAGTTTTTACAGCAGGAGCTGCGCCATAGAAATCGATAGTCAATTTGTCATCCCAGTCAGCCGTACCCTTCTCACGAGGTTTGACGCGCACATTCATCTTGCCATTGATTTTTGGCGAACGCTTATTGACAACGAATTGCACCGTTTTAAACTCCCCCTTTTTGGTCGCCACTTCATCCACCATCAATCGGCGAGCCTCCGCACGGACCACCGTCTTGGCAGCCTTCTTCTTGGAACCAACAACCACGGTCACCTTGTAGTTTCCGTCAGGAACCTCCACAGAGTAGCTATTAGGAGTTTGCTTACTCATATCGACCTCAAAAGACTGAGCAGTCATGCTCATTGGCAAAGCAAGGACTAACATGCTTGCCAGGATTTGTTTATTACACTTCATTTGCATTATGCTTTTAGTTATGTTTGTTTTCAAGCACAAAGGTAATACTTTACCTCATATATAGATTTACAAAATCATTCAAAAAATAATATTATTATTCGATTTTTCTTTTCTTGCCCTTTATTTATATTATCCTCCTATAAAGAGTTAGGCTATTTCCCTTCTTTATATTTGGAAGGTGTCACACCATAGAAAGGCTTAAACGTCCCAAGCCCGAAGTGTTGGTCATCCATACATAACCATACTTATCTTGCAGCAAAGAACGTACATAATTGGTACGCATACCTGTAGTAAATTGGTAGGCTATCTGTGCCCAACTGTCACATGGGCAGAGCAACAGGAACAAGCCTACCAATACCTTATATATATATATACTATTATATCATTTAGTTGTCGTAGCATCATCATATAGATTTTATTGTAGATAGTTTTTGGTGCAATACGACTGCAAAGATAATAAAAACAAATGACATCAACTGGATTTTTTATACAAAACTGCCGATATTTCAAAAAATAATTGTACTTTTGCCTAAAAAATAAAAATCCAAATGACATTACCAACCAATAATAGAAACATGAAGCTAAAAACATATTGTATCCTGTTGACGGCATGGCTGATTTGCCAACAAATCCTAGCCAACGACATCCGTCTCCAGGGCAAACGTCTTTCGGTAAATGACGGCATGACGTGCAACACGGTCAATACTATCAAACAAGACAAGGATGGCTACATCTGGCTTGGCACCACCAATGGACTCAGCCGATTCGACGGTTATTCTTTTGTCAACTTCACACGCCTGAACATCGGTGAAAAAACAGAGTCTGCCTCCAACATATCACTTTTGATCAATGACAACCACAACGGCTTGATTTGGGGCTACACCCCTCAGCAAGCCATCTATTGCTACGAACTGAAAAAAGGGAAGTTCGTTGATTACACCGGCAAGGGAGACTTCAACCGTCAATTTCGGAACAAATGCCTCTCCCATGACGGCATGTGGATCTATGACAACAAGTTTGGCGTTCGGCATATCATATACAACAATGGCAAATTTAGCGTCAAAGACTATACCGAAGGAAATGGACTGTTGCCAAGCAAAGAGAACCTATCCGTCAGCGAAGACAAGAACCATAACATTTGGATTACATCCCAAAAAGGACTTTTATACATCACACCCGACGGAAAACGCCACGTCTTGATGAAAGCCAAGAACATCGTCATCAGAACGCTCAGCAACCAATACTTTGCTGCCATGACAGACAAAGGGGAAGCCTATCTCTTCGACCTAAAAGGCAAACTCATATTGCAATCCCAACTGCCAGCCATGATGGGAGTTCCAGTAAAGTCACGTGGCAATATGTTCTGGAATGGTGCTTGGTATATTTTCTCCGAAGGAGACACCTATGCCATGAATTTAAAGACAGGGCATTTCTGCAAACCAGAGATTCAGATTCCTAACGCCAAGGATAAAAATATCTTGCCATCCTACTATTGCTTCTATGACAAGAAAGGACAACTATATCTATTCAGCAAGAAAAGCAAATGGATGAAAAAGTTGTCCTTGATGGACAATATGTCGCAAATCTTGGCTAGAGACAAGAACTTCTCCGTCGCCGAAGACAGAAACGGCCGACTTTTCATTGCCTCATACGGCAATGGACTCTACGTATATAACCCAAAAGAAGACAACCTGCAACACTTCTCCGCCAAGGACAAAGACCCCATCCTTGCCACCGACTTCCTGCTCAACATCTTCGTCGATCGCAGCAATTGCATCTGGACATCATCCGGTTGCGGTCTTTTTTGGCTCAAGGAAATCAAAGACATCAAGGCGGAATACATAAAACCCATGCCACAAAGCAATAATGAATTGACCAACTATATACGCCACGTCAACTACATCGGCAACAACAAGGTGGTGGCAACCAACAGAAGTCACCAATGTTTCAGTTACGACATCAAGACGGGTGCGATTTCTTCCATGCCGCAAGGCGATGACAATATCTATAGTTACAAGGTGGATCCCCAAGGACATACCTGGATAGGTACCAAAGGGGCAGGATTCACGATAGACGGCAAGAAATATTCCAAGACCATCGGAAATTGCCCTTCCGACCGTATCTACGACTTTACCTTCGACAAGCAGGGACGCACTTGGATTGCCACATGGGAAGAAGGCATCTTGCTCACCCAACTAGAAGGCGGCAAACCTCTTCATTTCCGTCAATTAATCGACTCCAGCAACAAAAAGATGCAGATTCACTCACTTTTCATCGGAAAGGAAAACAAGTTGTGGGTCTGCACCAACAATGGCATCATCCTCATCGATACCAACAAAAAAAATATCAGTGAAAAAGAGATGATTCGGTTCAACTCTTCCACATGCCATCTCCCTACCAACCAAATACTCAGTGGCTTCGAGGCCAAAGACGGCGTGCTTTGGTTTGGCACGACAAGCGGCGTGCTCAAATGCCAATACGACGCAAACACCCGACAACTAGCTTTCGAGTTACTCGACACCACCAACGGACTCATCAACAACTCCGTGCGATCTATCATAGATGATTCCTACGGCAACATCTGGGCTACGACGGAAGAAGGACTCTCGCGTATCAACAGCAAGACCTTGAAAATGAAGTCTTTCATGCTTAGCAATCAGATTTCCGAGAACACCTACACAGAAAATTGCGCCACGCACTTACCCAATGGCAACCTCATCTTCGGTTCCGAGGATGGTATGCTCTTACTGGAGCCACAGAAACGACCCAAGCATCCGAAGGAAGAGTGGAAGGTAAGCATCACCGACCTTCACGTGAACGGCACATCCATCTTCAAAGACGAGATGAGCGACATCTCAAGTATGGGCATCAACTATACCAAGGACATCAGTCTGCCGTCAGACCAAAACTCACTCTCCATATTCTTCACCAATTTCAACTACCCCGAAATTGGTTCCACGGTCTATCAATATTACCTAGAAGGCCTTGACAAGACATGGCAACCCTCCACCAGTCTCAACCATGCCGACTACAGCGAATTACGCCCTGGCCATTACACGCTTCACCTTCGCACCCTCAATCCAGACAACCAATGGGGCGAGGAAACCACACTAAAGATCACCATCCGCCAACCATGGTACAACACATGGTGGGCATGGATCATATACCTATTCTTGATAGGCTGCATAGGCGTGTTCCTGTATCGCGAATGGCGCAAGAACTTCGAACTCAGCCAACAGATTAAGTTGGAGAAGCAGATGAACAATTTCCGCATCGACTTCTTCACCCATATCTCGCATGAATTCCGCACTCCACTTGCCATCATACAAAGCACCATCGAGAAATTGACAAGTGCAGGAGAAGGCTATGTCAACAGACCCACCCTGAACACTCTCAACAGAGGGAGCAGACGTATGCTACGCCTCATCAACCAGCTCATGGAGTTCAGAAAGATCAATACAGGAAACATGAAACTTAGCGTAGAGGAAGGCGACATCATCGGTTTCATACGGAAGATATTCAACGACATCAATACGATAGCCAGACAAAAAGACATCAACATGACGTTTACCCCTTCCGCCAACAAGTACCAAATGGTATTTGATGCACAAAAGATGGAATCCATCACCTACAATTTGCTGAGCAATGCCGTGAAATATACTCCCGACAAAGGCAACGTCCTCGTAAGAGCCACACTGAAAGAGGAGAATTTCATCCTTACCGTCGAAGACAATGGTCCAGGCATCAACCCCGAAAGAGAAAAAGACCTCTTCAAGCCCTTTATGCACGGCTATGTCTCCAAGGGAGGAATGGGTATCGGTCTCTACACGGCACACGAGATGGCAACCTTACACAAAGGTTCCCTGACCTACCAACGATCCACAGAGCTAGGAGGAAGTCTCTTCACGCTCACCTTGCCAAGCAAAGCCGAAGCCTACAGCCCATCCGACTTCGCAGAAAAATCCGCTATCGACAAAAACAGCATCCAACACGAGGACATCGACTCCATCGTCAAGGAGATGACACCACAAGCCATCAACGACATTACCGTGATGGTCATCGAAGACGACCCTGACATGATGAAGGAAATCAAGTCTGAGTTGTCCGTCTATTTCAAGGTGGTAGGATTCATGAATGGCAAGACAGGATACGAGCAAGCCAAGGAAACAAAGCCTGCCCTCTTGATTTGTGACATCGCACTACCAGAAATGAGCGGTTACGAAATCGTCAGCAACCTAAAGTCTGACCCTGAGACCCAAAACATTCCTGTCATCATGCTAACAGCGTTTGATGACGCAAGTCATATTCTGAAAGCCTACAAGTCGTTCGTTGACGACTACATGGTGAAGCCTTGCAATTTCAAGTTGCTCATCGCACGTGCCTTGCAGTTCGTCGCCACCGACATAAAGGAGAAGAAAAAGAAGGAACAGTCTATCGAACAGAACAAGGACACCACCAAAGAAGAAAAGGTACCTAGCCTTGATGCTATAAGTCCCAACAACGAGAATGTACAAATCAAACCTGTGAAGCAACTGGAGCAAGCAGAACCGACCTTGCTGATGTCCACGCTCGACAAGAAATTCAAGGACAAGCTACAAGCTATTGTCGCACAACATATTAGCGATAACAGTTTCAATGTAGATAGACTCGCCGAATTGCTCAAACTAGGCCGTACAACCGTGTATAACAGAACCAAGAGCATCATGGGTGTGTCGCCAAACATGTATATCCAAAACGAGCGACTTAGAATCGCAGCCCAACTACTCCTCGAAGGCGAATATTCCATAACCGAGATTAGCGAGAAAGTAGGATTCTCCGACTCCACTTATTTCTACAAATGCTTCAAGAGTAAATTTGGAGTCGCCCCTAGCAAGTACGGCAAATAAATAAAAATGACGCATATAAAACAATCCCCCTCGTCCTATCACAGAACAAGGGGGATTTACATTACAACATTCACTATGTCAGAAAAGTTTATTCTATAGGAAACAGATAGAACTTACGGTTCAAATCATAGTCAATCATCCATTGGTCGAGTACGACATGGTCGTCCAGGGCCTTGATGACAAGTTGATGCTTTCCACTTTTCAGTGCGTCCAACTTCAGTTCTCGAACCGCCTGACCACGAAGCACATTTAGTTTCCAACGTTCAGACCGGAAAGGTTCTTTCAGCGAAAACACGGTTGGCTCCGCCCCATCGACACTGACAGAGAAGCGCAAGTCTCCCTTGTCGTTGGGCTGCGTAGGAATCAAAGCCACTCTCAGCATGGCATCTCCCTCCCGGGAGGTGTCAAATTCGTAAGTCAGCGACTCCCCTTTTGGCAAAGATACCGCCTTCATGCTATGTCCCAGCATTTCCACAACCTCCACCTTGCCAGAAGCATTCTGGTAGTCTGAGGCATTTCGAGCTATCGCTCCATCCGATACCACAGGATGAGCCACCTGTCCGTCACCCTTCACTTCTGCGTCATTGTTTGTTGCAAAAGTTTTTGGGTCGCCAAACACCGGCAAGTTGCGTGGCTGCATATCCATCAATCCGTCCCACTTGCCATGCGCTATACCCTTATTATATTTATTTGTCAAATCCTGAATTTCCTGATAAGCGGCAGTGCTCTTGCGCAACAACTTACGGGCATTGGCATTGGCCGCCAACACTGGATATTCGATGGCAGCGAAGTAGCCCTCCTTGAGTTCTGGGCGAACCATCGACTCCACATCCTTTACCTTTGACGCAATCACCGCAAACCGTTCCAGGTAACGTTCCCTCTCGTTGCCGAAGGCTGTGGTCGAAAGGTCAGACCCTCTTACAGGTCCCAGTCCACGAAAATACTTTTTCTTGTCCAACTCCACTTGCGTCCATCCCATAAACTCAGGGCGACGCTCCCCACAAAGACGGTAAAACTCCTTCATCGCCGGGAATAGAGTCCGACCCGCCGCATCGCCAAACTGGCGGCAAAGCCATGCCTGGTAATGCCGTTCGACAGTATTTGCATTGACACTGTTGATATTCCAAGCCATATCCAGGAAGAGTTCCAAGTCGTAGCCGGCCACCTTTGGGTCATGTACATTCACTATCCAAATCTTACGCACATGATGGTCGTAGGCCGTCTTCATCTCGTTATAAATCAAGCCGGGCTGGGTGGTCGTCAACCACAGATGGTCATGAGGGCGTCCCCAATAGCTGAGATGATAATAAATGCCACCTCCGCCACTACGCTTCTGTTCCTTGGCATCAGGAAGTCGAGTAAGATAACCATAATTGTCGTCACACCACATCAAAGTGACGTAATCGGGCACTTTCAAACCTTTGTTGTAGATGTCGAGCACCTCCTTATATGGGATGAAGACTTGCGTCTGCTTGCTAGGGTCACCAATATGCTTACGTATCAAATCCTGCTGGTCGTCGATAACCTGTTGCAAGCCATCAAACTTCTCCTGCATCGTCTTCACACCCTCCATGCTTCCGTCATGGATGCCACGCATACCGATGGTGAGCATATTGCCACCTTTCGAACCTTTCACCTCATCCAATCGCTCAGCCCAATACTTCTGAACCCCAGCTTTATTGGTGATATAGTTATATCGTCCACGCTTGGACACATCCCATTCGCCCGTATTACTTCTCAAGAGAGGCTCGCAATGCGAACTGCCCACGGCGATTCCACAACTGTCAGCCACCTCTTTGGCACCAGGAACCTTGAAGAAAGAAGTCGTTCCCTCATGCATGGCAGGCCAGATGGCATTGGCACGCAGTCGCATCAAGAGTTGGAACACCTTCTTGTATGTCTCCCTACCGATTCTACCCTCGGGACCTTTCTCGAAATGATGGCAGCTCCAAGGACGAAGACTCCAGTCTTCGTCATTGATGAAGATACCCCGATATTCCACCGATGCGCCCTGCAAGGTGGCAAACCCATCGTCAATTGTGAGGCTCGCCTTCTTCTCTGGCACGACATCGCCCCACCATATCCAAGGATTCACCCCTGCCATACGCGACAATTCCAGCAAACCATAGGCTGCGCCTCTGCCGTTGGCACCGACGATTACAATCTGATTGCCTTTCACCGATATATGAAAACCGTCTATCTTTTTCTGAAGCTCTGCAACAGGCACACCTTGCCTCTCCAACGCTTTTCTATCCGTCCCCGATGCCTTGTCCAATTCCAGCACACGGATGGCAGCGGTCTTCTCCTTTTCAGCGACAGCACTTTTGCCCGTCACAGCCTCCATATCCCCGGCAAACATCTCCGCAGCGACTTTCACCACAGGGTCCACGTTCTTCTGAATATAAAAGGTAACAGGACGAGTACCGTCATACCAAGCGACTTCCTTGGAAGACAAAGATGCCATTGGCAAGGAGCTTAGTCCCATTGCCAACAGCATGATTTTCGTATTTATTTTCATTCTTTTCATGATTAAGTGATAAGTATTACGTTTGATGGTACAAAATTACGTAATATTTCTGTCAATAACGTGTATTTATCAATAATTCGACTGCAAATATTGACATTTATATATACTTATCCCACCAAACTACTCCAGAACTATCATCGCTCCATTTTTCCCCTTCTTCAAGAGCGCACCATTCTCGGGCTTTGCCACACGCATACCCTGCACATCATAATATTCAGGGGCTTTATTTTCCTCGCTTACAGAAGTTTGCTTGATAGCAGTAGATGTCTTTGGAGTCCAAGTCATCTTATAGACGAACAAGCCCTTGGATTTTCTAATTGGGTTACCTTTCTTTGCATTCTCAGCTACAACATAAACAGGCATCTCTTTGTCAGTCTTGATTTCATAAGAATAATCCAAGACCTCATAAGCGTCGTTGATAGAGTCGCCCGCCTCACGGAAAGCCTTGTCGCCTACGAATACGATACCCGGACGAGTCTTTGCCGCCGACTTACCGGTAACGACCAATGTACCTTCACCAGCAGGCACCTTAAAGCTCAACACGCAGTCGGTAGAAGCCTCAGAAAGCGAAGACTGGTCGGCAGAAATCCCCAAAAGTAAGCGATTGTTGTCTGTATCAAACCACATAGGAGCGGACTCCGACACACCAAAATAGAGATTGTCGATGGTACACGCCGTAGAGACAGCTCCTTCAGGAAGATTGGCGAAGCTGGAGAAGTCCCAAGTTTTCTCTCCTGTCAAAGGAGTAGTTGCATTGTCGTTTGTCACCTGGGCATTGGCAGTTGAGAACACAGAAGCCACGAAAGCTACAATAAGTAAAATTTGCTTTTTCATTGTTGTTTTGTATTTATAGTTAGTATTATTTGATTACCACTTTCTTGCCATGATGGATGTATATACCTTTGGAAGGTTTTGCAACTTCGATACCCATCAAGTTGTACCACTTGTCGTTTGTCACCGCACTCTTGCCGGCAGCGACTTCGTTGATTCCTGTTGTCGCAGGATATTCTCCCGGCGTATCACTACCCAGGTAATAACCAAGATGAGTAGGCTGGTTATACCCGATGTTCTGATTAATGGCACTCATTTGATACACATGGTCTGTCATCAGCCAAGGATAAGCATACTCACATGGATACCAAGTGGAGAAGATGCGAAGCTCTGGATTTTCGACGGACGCCGATGTCGGCAAGATGATTTCCTCGCGCCAGTCGCCCAAGATATCACCATACCAACAAGGGTTCTTCTTGCTGGAATTGATGTCTGTCACATTATATTTATATAAGGTAAAGATACGGCCACCAGGGTTGTCTCCAGCCTTGACTGCGTCTATCGTCGTACCATTGAGCAATTGACGGTTGAGCGAACCGCTAAACCAGATACCCATGTTGCAGGAGCCCGGCTGATATTCCAAGTCAACGCCTGTAGCAGAATAGGCGTTGCCCCCGGCAAACCACATCTCGCAACCAGGACTTGTAGGGTCGATGTCGCCAACCATGGCTCTTCCACAGTCACTTTCCTTTTCCGCCACATTATCCCAGATGATGTCGCCCGTCTTGGCATCACGAAGGGCAGCATTGGTAAAACCAGTCTCGAAGCACGACCAGATTTGCAAACCCTCCCTGTCAGGACAGAATTTGCCGAGATGCAGAGCATCGCCATGTCCTAGTCCACTGTTGTTCAGTCCACCGCCATCATGATCGACAGTCATGGATCCATATACAATCTCATCAAAGCCGTCGCCGTCCACATCACCGACACTCAGGGAATGGTAACCTTGAGAAGCCCAGTCGCCATATCCATCATTCTCCGTATCGAAACGCCAACGCTTGGTCAACTGGTTGCTGGCAGACAAATCCCAAGCCTCCAAGACGGAACGGCCATAGACACCGCGGCAAATGAGCACACTGGGATTGCCACCGCTCACGTTTGCCGCACCAACACGGTAACTACAAGAGCGTTTCCAAGAAGAGTCTCCCCACGACTCGCTCGTATCTCGATTGATGTAAGGAGCACGGGCCAACTCCTTGCCTGTCGTTCCGTCCAACACAGAGATAAACTCAGGTCCTTCGCCGATGTATGCCCACGACCCAAATCGCTTACGATAATAAGTAATGCCGTCGCCATCTACGTCACCTATCTCGGTGCCGTCACCGAACACGGTGCCCTCTGAAGTACGGACAGCCACCTCTGCCTTACCATCACCATTGAAATCGGCAACGGCAAACGACCAACTATTGCCTAATATGATATTAGGGCCCGACTTCAAACGCCAAAGCATGGTGCCATCCAGTTTATAGCATTCCAAGAGACAGGTATGTCGAATCGTCGTGTCATCGGTACCATCCTCGCCCGTGTAATTGAGCAGGCGTTTCAGGATAATCTCATATTCACCATCACCATCTACATCACCTATGCTGGCGTCATTTGCCTCATACTTGTAATCGGCATGGACATCCGTTGTTGAGGTAAGAGGGATGGAGATATAAGGAAGTCCACCCGACACACGTTCTTGGCTGATGGTATAAGTACCCAGCGTCTCATCCTTGCCTGCATAGGTAAGGCGATAGGTGTTTGCCTTCTTTAGATTAGCCTGGGTATCCTGAAAGTTGGTTACACCTACGATAGGGTTTGTGTTCACCTTGCTCTCCACGCCATCAACTGTTCGATACAAGTCGAAAGCCGTGGTCTTGTCATCAGTAGGTAGCAATCTCCAACTTACCAATACCTTTTTATTATAACCTTTATATGCTTTGGCGATAACGTTGGCATTGTTGTTGATGCTAGCCCACAGGGCACGGCTTGGGGTTTGAGCACTGGCAGATATTGCCAAAAGGGCAGAAAAGCCCATGAGTAATTGTTTCTTCATACTTATTTTTGTTATTAGTTATTAGCCTGTTCTTGTTTTTTGGAAACCAGCGTCTATACTGACTTTTCGAGCACAAAATTAGGCTTATTCTGAATAATTTTCCATGAAAAAATATCCAAAATACTTGACTTTAATACGAAAAAACAAAAAACTAGCTGCAAGACCAAGGCATCGGGTTCAAAACTCCAGCAAAGGCACATCTGGAGCAGGGGATACAGAAAAAG